>DASSQF010000222.1:0-6620 GCA_035702685.1 Propionibacteriaceae bacterium | reverse complement strand
CGGGGCGCCGGCCGGTGTGCTCGTACAGGTCGGCCGACCCGCTGATCCGGCTCGCAAGCTCGCCGAGCTTCGCGGGCTCCGCACGCCAGAAGTCGCGGACCGTGTCGCGGTACTTGCCGTTCCACTCGGTCCACAGGGGAGGGAAGCCCCCGACCTGGTAGCCGCCCTCGCCGATGTCCCACGGCTCGGCGATCAGCTTCACCTGTGAGATGACGGGGTCCTGCTGAACGATGTCGAAGAACGCGGCCAGCCGGTCGACCGCGTGGAGCTCGCGCGCGAGCGTCGACGCGAGGTCGAAGCGGAACCCGTCGACGTGCATGTCCGTCACCCAGTAGCGCAGCGAGTCCATGATGAGCTGCAGCGTGTGCGGGGACCGCATGAGGAGCGAGTTGCCGGTCCCGGTCGTGTCGAAGTAGTGGGCCTTGTCGTCGTCCACGAGGCGGTAGTACGACTGGTTGTCGATCCCCCGGAACGAGAGCGTGGGGCCCATGTGGTTGCCCTCAGCCGTGTGGTTGTACACGACGTCGAGGATGACCTCCATGCCGGCGGCGTGCAGGGCCTTGACCAGCGTCTTGAACTCCTGCACCTGCTCACCCCGCGTGCCGTACGCGGCGTAGCCGTTGTGGGGCGCGAAGAAGCCGATGGTGTTGTAGCCCCAGTAGTTGCTGAGGCCTTTCGCCACCAGGTGGGGGTCGTTGACGAACTGGTGGACGGGCATCAGCTCGACGGCCGTGATGCCCAGGGACGTGAGGTGCTCGATGATGGCGGGCTCCGCCATCCCGGCATAAGTGCCGCGCAGCTCCTCGGGGACTCCCGGGTGCTCCTTGGTCAAGCCCCGCACGTGGGCCTCGTAGATGACGGACTGGTGGTACTCGTGCTTCGGCGGCCGGTCGTAGCCCCAGTCGAAGTAGGGGTTGATGACGACCGAGGTCATCGTGTGGTGGAGGGAGTCCTCGCTGTTCTGCGCGTTCGGGTCGTCGAACCGATACGAGAACAGGGACGAGTGCCCGTCGATCTGGCCGTCGATGGCCTTCGCGTACGGGTCGAGCAGGAGCTTGGACGGATCGCACCGCAGGCCTGCGCCCGGGTCGTAGGGACCGTGGACGCGGTAGCCGTACCGCTGTCCCGGCTGGGCACCGGGAAGGTACGCGTGCCACACGTGCGCGTCGACCTCGGTGAGCCGGATGCACTCCTCGTTGCCCTCGTCGTCGATGAGGCACAGGTCCACGGCCTCGGCCGCTGACGAGAAGAGTGCGAAGTTGGTGCCGGTTCCGTCGTAGGTCGCGCCGAGCGGGTAGGGATGGCCTGGCCAGATCTGCATCGGGCCAGCCTCCCATAATCAACGCGTCCCCACTGGCCGCACGCTCGTGAGTGAGCACGTATCGGGCGGCCTGTTTCCTCAGCGCCTGTACGGGGTAATCGGCTCGCGCCGGGTGTTCCACGGGTGCTACCGGCGGTCCCCGACGACGTGGACGACGTTGCCCTCACCGGCGACGAGACGCAGGTCGAACCGCGACTCCAGCCCTTCCAGCCCGTCCCACAGCCTCTGGCCGCGGCCGAGGAGGATCGGCACGACGACGACGTGGAGGTGGTCCACGAGATCGGCCTCGAGGAACGCCCGAACGGTCTCGACGCCCCCGCCCAGTCGGACGTCCAGACCACCCGCGAGCTCTCGGGCCTCGTCGACGGCCTCCTGCGGCGACACGTCGCGGAAGTGGAAGGTCGTGCCGCCCTCCATGGTGAGGGACGGTCGGGTGTGGTGGGTGAGGACGATGACGGGGGTGTGGAAGGGCGGGTCGGAGCCCCAGAAGCCGTCCCAGTCGGCGGGGATCGGTCCGGTTCCCACGTGGAACTTCCGCCGGCCCATGATCTCGGCGCCGAAGCCCTGCCACGCCTGCTCGGCGAAGTCGTTGTCGACGCCCTCGCTGCCGCCCGACTCGCCCATGATCCGCCCCCACATCGCGGTGCGGAACATCCACTGGTGGAGACGGCCGTCGGCGTGGCCGAACGGCTGCTCGTCGGTGAGCCCTTCGCCGGTGCCGAAGCCGTCCAGCGAGATCGAGAAGTTGTGCAGGCGTACGCGGGACACGAGACCTCCAGCCGTCGGCGAGTGGCGCCGACTCTAGCGAGAGGCGGGCTCGATCCCTACCCCACGCGGACGCCGGTACGGGCGCGGAGGTCGCGTCCCCTCAGCGGCAGGCGGAACAGCGGCGCCAGCAGGCAGACGTCGAAGAGGCCGACGGCCACGAAGACGACGCCGAGGACGCCGAGGACCCAGGCCCACGCGCCTCCCACCACGACCGCCAGGACGAGCAGGACGACGCCGACCAGGCTACGTGTCCACCGACCGGCGGTGGAACCCAGGAAACCGAAGACGCTCATGACTTTCTCCTTCTCACGACGATGAGGTGATCATACCCCGAGGGGTATCCATCGGATCCAGTCTTCGTCGGATCGGGGCGTCGCGCGGACCCCTCGCCGGTCAGGGCAGGGAAACACCGAGACGACGGCACACGTCGTCTCCGCCCATCCGACGGAGGGCCGCGGGGTCGCCCACGACGATGAGCCGGTCCGTGGCGCGCGACAGGCCCACGTACAGGCGTTCGGACGCACGGTCGCGCGTGCCCGTCTCGTTCACGCACAGCACGACGGCACGGCGCTCCATGCCCTTGAAGCCGAGGACGTGCCCGTAGAAGATGTCGTCCCCGTCCCAGAACTGGTTCCAGTAGCCCTGCTGGCCCAGGGACGTCTGACGCTCGGTCTGCACGGGATGCCGGGCGCCCAGCGTGATGAGGGCGATGTCGCTTGCTCGCCAGCCTTCGTCGAAGAGGACCTCGACCTGGTCATCGGCGACCGCGAGGGCCTCCTCGGTGCTCGAGGGCACGTACGAGACGCGCGGACCGTCCCCGCCGCGGACCTCCATCCCGGTGGGCGCGAGCGGCAGGAACGTCTCGGCGATCTGGCGGGTGTTGCGCAGGTTGTGGTCGAGAACGAGCGGGACGAGCTGGACGGGCGGCCGGCCGAAGCGGGCGAAGATGCGCTGCCTCTCGTCGCTGTACGCGTACAGTCCGCCGGCCTCCTCGTCGCGGAGGGCGTGGAGGAGGGGCAGCCACCAGTCGTCGGCGAAGTCCTGCGCCTCGTCGACGATGACTGCGTCGAACCTCCTGTCGTCGTCGAGGCCGGTGGCCAGCTCGGTCATGCGGCGCGGCAGGTCGACCTCCCAGAACGTGGAGTCGTCGCGGGAGCCGAACTCGGTGATGCCCCAGCGGCGGCCCAGGTCCTCGAACGTGCCGACGAACGTGGGCCGGTTCGCGGTCGACCCCGTGAGGAGGGACCTGCGCAGGAACGTCGCGAGCCCGTACGAGTAGCAGACGACGGCCACGCGCTTCCTGGCGCCCAGCAGCCTGCCGGACGCCAGGTCACGCGCCTGCTGCATCGCGAGGACGGTCTTTCCGCTGCCGGCGCCGCCCCGGATCTCCAGCCGGGGGAGCAGGCGCGTCACGCGCAGAAGGCTCGCCTGCTCCGTCGTGAGCCGCTGGGCCCGCTCCTCGCGGTCCTCGGCGAGCGCTACGGCGTCCCGCGCCGGGACCAAGCGGCCGTCGAGGATCTCGAGGACCAGATCGACATCCTCCCGCGTCGGGACTCGGGCGTCGGTCTGCCATCGTCCCGTGGTGTCCCAGAGTCGCCCACCCAGCTCGCCCAGCTCGCGGCGTCCGCTGACCTGCCAGCGGGGGAGGTCGGGCAAGGCGAAGCCGTCGTCGAGGGCGGTGTGCGCCAGCACGACGTGGTGGCTCCAGCGGACCCTGCCCCGGCTGCCCCACCGGGGGTCCGTCTCGACGTAGTGCCGCAGGGCGTACTGGGCGTCGCGCGCCTGCTCGACGGGACGGATGCGCTCCCGGCCTCGCCCACGGTCGATGAACCAGTCGCCGTCCTCGACCCAGACGTGGCTCCCCTTCACCTCCACGACGACGATCCCGGACCCGGGCATGAGGACGACGAGGTCGATCTCGTGGTCCTGGTGCTCGTCGGCCAGAGGCAGGTTCGCGATGACCGCGCACTCGTCGTCGAGCTGCTTGACCACGCGCTGCCACACGTCCCGCTCGGACGTGGTGACGAACGCGGTAGCCGCGGGGTGGGTACGGGCGGGCATGGCTCTCCTTCGTCGTAGGTGATCATGCACTGCGCCTCAGAGGGCGAGCTGCGCAGGGTCGGGCGTGCCCCGTAAGCAGGGCAGCGTGGCCGGAAATCGCTGCCCGTAAAGGATCCGTATCGGAGGCGTCTGGATGCCGCCACAACCCGAGTGCTCCCCAGAGCCCCTCCCTAGTGTGAATTCGGGGAGTCGGCTTGGGGCACGACGACCCACTCGAACTCACCGAGGTGTAGGTCCGGCCAGCGCGACCCAGACGCACCTCCTGCGCATCCATGTCGGCCACCTGCGGCACAAGCTCGAGGACGACCCCGCCAACCCGCGCCACGTCGTCACGGTCAACGGGCTGGGGTACAGGTTCGAGCCCTGACGCCACGGGTTCGCGGCGTCAGGGCTGGGTGTGGTCAGGCGGCGAACGTCGCCTTGATCGCGGCGTTGAACACGTCCCCGTACACCTGCTGACCGGCGGCCGACGGGTGCAGCTGCGCGTCGATGAGAGAGGCGGTCCCTGAGCACAGACCGTGGCCGGCGAAGCTCGGCGCGACGTCGACGAAGGTGACGTGGAGAGTGCTGGTCTTGGCCGCCACCACGGTGGCGATAGCGGCGTTGACCTGGCCGTTCGCCCCGTCGATGCCCGCGATCACAGCCGGAGGAAGCGGCAGGACCGGGCAGCCGCCGGCGCCGATGCCGAGGAGGATTGGGTAGTCGGAGACGAAGATCTGGGCCTGAGGGGCCTGAGCCTGGATCGCGTCGAGCGCGTAGGCGAGGTGCGCGCCCATGGTGTACAAGGCTGTGCCGAACGCGACTGGGTCGGGAACGCACGCCGCCGCCTGGTCAGGCGTCTGGGCGCCTGCGAGGCACTGCGCGATCTGCGCGAATCCCACGTCGTTGCCGCCGATGGTCAGGGTGACGACCTTGGCCGATGAGCTCACCGAGGCGATCTGCGGGGCGAGGACCGTGCTGCCGATCACCCGAGGTGCGAGGAGGTCCGCGACCACGGCCCCGCCGCAGGCCACGTCGGCCGACGGGCTCGTCGAGAACTTCTTGAGCAGGTACGGGTAGCTGAGGGACGACCGGTCACACAGTGCGTCGGTCTGGTCGCTCGGGTCGAGCGTCGAGCCCGCGGCGAACGAGTCCCCGAGGGAGACGACCTTGACCGGGCCCGCAGCCGCCTGGGCCGAGGGGGCGCCGACACCGACCAGAGTCACCAGGCTCAGCAGTGCTGTGAGTACGAGAGGAATGACGCGCTTCATGGTGTCCCCCTAGTGAGAAGCCAGAACGGCTTACCGGCAACCTACGCCCCGGGATGGTCGACCGCACCCCTTCGATGCGCTGGCCGGGTTGCCGGGAGACGCCCGACCGTCGGCGTCATCGGGGGCAGGGAGGTCTCGTGGCGGGGGACCGGAGCATCCGCGCGGGACCCCTTGATGACAGCCCCGTCCCGTGCGAATCTCTGGCCGTGGCCCACAACAAGGGGGGCGGAGACAGGAGTGTCGCAGCGCGGCGGCGCCGGGGGCTGGTCGTCGGGGTCGTGCTCCTCGTCGCCCTGGCGCTCGGTCTTGCCGGGCTGTGGGTACGGCTGGCACCCCGGACAGCCGTGCCGCCCGGACAGTCCCGGCCGGCGACCCACGCAGAGCTCGACCGCTTCCTGGCACGCGAGTCGAACGACCTCGGCCTGCCAGGCATCGCCGTGACCGTCCTCAAGGAGGGCGTTCCGGACTACCGCGGGTTCGTCGGCAGGACCGCATCGGGTCGGGCCGTCGACGGCAGCACCCCCTTCGTGCTCGGCTCGACGAGCAAGCAGCTCACCGGCCTGGCCGTCCAGCGGCTGGTCAGCGACGGCCGGCTCTCGCTCGACGCGCTGGTCGGCGGGATCCTTCCCGGGTTCACCGGCGGCGACAAGGGCCAGGTACGTGTCCAGGACCTGCTGGCACAGACCTCGGGGTTCTCGACGACGAGCGGCGTGCGCCAGTGGGGATGGCGCCCGGACAGCCCGCGCTCCATCCAGGACGCCGCGGCGCAGCTCGCGACCGAGGGGTTGGATCGCGCCCCCGGCGGGTCGTTCGAGTACTCCAACGCGAACTACGACGTCCTCGGCGCGGTCGTCGAGAAGGTCAGCGGCAGGCCGTACGCGGACGCCCTGCAGGACCTCGTCCTCGGACCTCTCGCGCTCACGCACACGACTGCGGCGCCGGGCGCGGCGGGGGAGCCCGAGGGGTTCTCCACGTGGTTCGGGCTGGTCACCGTGCCCACCCCGGCGCCCGCGACGCCCGGCGGCGTGCCGTCCGCGTTCGTCACGTCGACAGCCGACGACTTGGCCGCACTCGTCCAGGCGCACCTGGGCACGCGACCGTCCTCTCTCCCGCCGGCCGTCCTCGATGCCTCTCGACGCCCGCTCGTACGCGTCAGCGAGTACGCCCAGTACGCGAGCGGCTGGTTCGTGAGGCCGCTGTGGGAGGAGCACCCGCTCGAT
>DASSQF010000221.1:0-4437 GCA_035702685.1 Propionibacteriaceae bacterium | reverse complement strand
GATCCAGCCTGGCCTGGGCGCTGCTCGCGGAGCAGGCGCTGGACGACCACACGGACTCCTCCGACGTCGCCGCGTACGCCTATGCGCGCACCGGCTACCACCGTGGGCTCGACGCGCTACGGCGCAACGGCTGGCGCGGCTCCGGGCCGATCCCGTGGGAGCACGAGCCCAACCGAGGCTTCCTCCGGGCGCTGTGGGCTCTCGCCGTGGCGGCCGACCGGATCGGCGAGGACGACGAGGCCGAACGGTGTGCCCAGTTCCTCCGCGACTCCTCGGAGACGGCGTACGCCGCGCTCACGCAGGAGTCCGGGGACTAGAGCTGGCGCGTGGACGCGGCGGCGATCTCGCGGCGCAGCTCCTCGTAGCCGCGTGCCAGCGGCAGCTGGGGGAACTCGTCGACGACCGACGCAGGTGCGTCGAACAGGATGCCCGCATCTGCGGCCAGGAGCATCGCCGTGTCGTTGTACGAGTCGCCGGCCGCGATGACCCGGAACTCCACCGCCTGCAGGGCGTGGACCGAGGCCCGCTTCTGGTCCGGCATCCGCAGCCGGTAGCCCGTGATCCGGCCGTCGTCCGCGACCACGAGCGAGTGGCAGAACAGGCTCGGGAAGCCCAGCTGGCGCATGAGGGGCTGGGCGAACTCGGCGAACGTGTCCGAGAGGATGATGACCCCGCTGAACCGCTCGCGGAGCCAGTCGAGGAACTCGCAGGCCCCGGGCAGGGGCGTCATCGTGGCGATGACGGCCTGGATGTCGGGGAGCCTCAGCCCGTTCCGCTCGAGGAGGTCGAGCCGATAGCGCATGAGGACGTCGTAGTCGGGCTCGTCCCTCGTCGTACGGCGCAGCTCGCCGATGCCGGTGCGCTCCGCGACCGCGATCCAGATCTCGGGAACCAGCACGCCTTCGAGGTCGAGGCACACCAGCTCCGGGCGCATGTCCTCCTCGCTCACCGTCCCTCCACCCGGATGACGCGGATCCTCCCGGACACGGCCGACGTCATCGTGCGGATCTCCGAGACCGTGTCGGTGAACTCCGCGTCGCGGGCGATGTGGGTCATGATCCCCAGCCTGGCGTGGCCGTCGTCGTCCATCGTCTGCCGCACGGCGAGGATCGACACCTCGTGCTTGGCGAACACGGATGCGATCTTGGCCAGGACGCCCGGCTCGTCCTTGACCTGCATCGTGAGGTAGTACGAGGTCATCGCGTCCTCGATCGGCGCGATCCCGTACCGCCGGTAGGTCGACATCGCGGGCCCATGGGTGCCGCGGACCCGGTTCCGCGCGATGGTGACCAGGTCGCCCATCACCGCCGACGCCGTCGGGGAGCCGCCGGCGCCGGGGCCGAGGAACATGAGACGGCCCGCGTTGCGCGACTCGACGAACACCGCGTTGTACGCACCGCGCACCGAGGCCAGCGGGTGCGACTCGGGAAGCATCGTGGGGTGGACACGGACCGAGACCAGGTCCTCCTGCTCGCCGGCCAGGGTCGCCACGGCGAGGAGCTTGATGACGAAGCCCTGCGCCCGCGCCGACTCGATGTCCTCGACGGTGATCGTCGTGATGCCCTCCCGGTGCACGTCGGCGCCGGCGATCTCGGTGTGGAAGGCGAGGCTGGCAAGGATCGACGCCTTCGCCGCCGCGTCGTACCCCTCGACGTCGGCCGTCGGGTCAGCCTCCGCGTACCCGAGCTCCTGGGCCTCCGCGAGCGCCTCCGAGAACGAGATGTGGTCGGTCGTCATCTTGTCGAGGATGAAGTTCGTGGTGCCGTTGACGATCCCCATCACCGTGGTGATCTCGTCACCGACGAGCGACTCGCGCAGGGGCCGGATGATGGGGATCGCACCCGCGACCGAGGCCTCGAAGTACAGGTCCACTCCTGCGCGCTCGGCCGCCGCGTACAGCTCCTGACCGTGTGCGGCGAGGAGTGCCTTGTTCGCCGTGACGACGGACGCGCCGGACGCGAAGGCGGCGAGGAGCAGGCTCCTGGCCGGCTCGATGCCCCCGATCACCTCGATGACGACGTCGACGCCGGAGCGGACGAGCGACTCGGAGTCCTTCGTGAACAGCGCCGGGTCGATCCCGGGACGCTCCGCGTCAGGGTGCCGGACCCCGATCCCCACGAGCTGGACGGGAGCGCCCACCCGTGCAGCGAGGTCGCCGGGCGACTCGAGGAGCAGCCGTGCGACCTGGGAGCCGACGTTCCCGCAGCCCAGCAGGGCGACCTTGACGGGCCTGTCGCCATTCACTTCGATCACGGGATCATCTTGGCGTATCCGGCCCTCAGGACCTCACGGTTTCCACGGCGGCGCCCGTGTCCAGGGCGAGCAGGTCGTCGAGCGTCTCGCGGCGCAGCAGCGTGCTCACCTGGCCCTCGGCGACCGAGACGACGGGCGGCTTGGTGGCGTGGTTGTAGTTGGACGCCATGGAACGGCTGTACGCGCCGGACGCGGGCACGGCGATGAGGTCACCGTCGCGGAGGTCGCCGGGCAGGAAGACGTCGCGGACGAGGATGTCCCCGCCCTCGCAGTGCTTGCCCACGACGCGGCACAGCATCGGCTGCGCCTCCGACGCCCTGTTGGCGAGGACGGCCGAGTACTCCGCCGCGTACAGCGCGGGCCTGATGTTGTCGCTCATCCCGCCGTCCACCGACACGTACGTACGCTGCTGGCCGCCCTCGAGGTCGACGACCTTGACCGTCCCCACCGTGTAGAGGGCCATCGCCGACGGTCCGCTGATCGCACGGCCCGGCTCGATGGAGTACCGCGGCTCCCTGAGCCCGTGCGCGCGACGCTCGTGCTCGACGATCTCGCGCAGGCTCGAGGAGAGCTCGTCGGGCGTGGACGGCGTGTCGTCGGAGGTGTAGGCGATGCCGAAGCCGCCGCCGAGGTCGAGCTCGGGCAGGTCGACACCGGTGGCCTGACGGAACTGGGCGATGAGCCGCATCGTGCGACGGGCCGCCACCTCGAACGCGCCCGTGTCGAAGATCTGGCTGCCGATGTGCGAGTGGACGCCGAGGAGCTCGATCCCGGCGCTCGACTGGCAGCGCACGAGCGCCATGAGCGCCTGGCCGCCCTGGATCGAGAAGCCGAACTTCTGGTCCTCGTGGGCGGTGGCGATGTACTCGTGGGTGTGGGCCTCCACGCCCGTCGTCACGCGGACGAGAACGCGGGCCGTCACGCCGAGGGCCTCGGTGAGGGCCTCGATCCGGGCGATCTCGTCGAGCGAGTCCACGATGATGCGGCCCACGCCCGACTCGAGCGCGAGCCGCAGCTCCTCGGTCGTCTTGTTGTTGCCGTGCAGCCCGATCCGGGCGGGGTCCATGCCGCCCCGGAGTGCGACGACCAGCTCGTTGCCGCTGCACACGTCCAGCCCGAGCCCCTCCTCGGCGATCCAGCTCGCCACGCGTGTCGACAGGAACGACTTGCCCGCGTAGAACACGTCCCACCCGGAGAACGCCTCGACGAAGCCGCGGGCCCGCTGGCGGAAGTCGGCCTCGTCGAACGCGTACACCGGGGTGCCGACCGCCTCGACGAGGTCGTCGACCCTGAGTCCGGCGAGCCGAAGGACCCCGTCGTCGCCGCGGCTGACGTTGGTCGACCAGAGCCGGGAGTCGAGCTCGTTGATGTCCTCCGGCCGGTGGAGCCAGTGCGGCTTGATGGAGATCGCGTCGGCGTGCAGCGATCCCGCGACGTGCATGTGCGTCATGACAGTGAACTGTGCCACCCCTCGTCGAGCCGGTACGACGGGGATTCGCGCCGTGGACCCTCGCGCGCGAGGGGCGGGAGCACGCCGGGCCCCTCAGCCGGACCGCCGGGAGCACCCGCCCTGGATCTTTGCTAGCCTTCCATGCGGCGCCAGACCGCTGGCCCCCGTAGCTCAGGGGATAGAGCACCGCCCTCCGGAGGCGGGAGCGCAGGTTCGAATCCTGCCGGGGGCGCACCTGTTGCCACGGGACCGGCCGCGAGACGAGCCCTCCCCTGACGCGAGGAGCCGCGTGACGAAGGCCGCCGATCCCCACATCGCATCCAGCGTCAGTCCCCGCACCTCCTGGCGACGGCTGGCGCTCGTCTGGGTGGTCGCCCGCGTCATCGTCTTCGCCGCCTGGGCCGGGCTCGGGCTCACGACCCAGGGCGACGTCCTCTACTACTGGGCACGGCTCCGCCTCCTGGCCACGGGCACGCCGCTGTCACAGGTCCTCGTCGAGTACCCGACCCCTGTCGTCTGGTTCCTCGACATCCCGTACTGGCTCGCCGGTCAGTCCCGGCCCGCGTATGTCGTCGTGTTCGTCGTGGGCATGCTCCTGCTCGACCTGGCGTTCGCGGTCGCGCTGTGGCGCGCGGGCGGGACGCGCCGCGCGTTCGCCGTGCTGTTCTGGGTCGTCTTCACGTTCCTCATGGGCCCCACCACGTACATGCGGTTCGACCTCGTGCCCGCGGTCC
>DASSQF010000220.1:0-2773 GCA_035702685.1 Propionibacteriaceae bacterium | reverse complement strand
ACCCACGCGCTCGGCCGCCTCGGTGAGCACCGCGACCTCGTCCGCGTCGAGAGGCCGCCACGGGGTCAGGTCGAACCGTACGAGCGTGGGCGTCACAGTCCGGGTGTGGACCGCGACGAACTGCCCGTCGACCAGCGCCATGCCGACGGCCGGGTAGCGGGTGGCGCGGGGCACGAGGCCGGCCTCGTCGATGACGTAGCGCGAGTGCTGGAAGCCGTTGTGCATCTCGTCGAGCGCGAGCAGGAGGTGTCCCCGCGGCGTGCCCGCCGAAGGCGGCGGCTCGGAGTCCACGGCGTGCCAGAAGATCGTGTCGTCGTGCTCGAAGGAGCCGAGCCTGCCGGCGGCAGCAGCGAGGCCCCGGCTCACGTCCCGTAGGCCGAGGCTGGCCCAGTACGCGAGGTCGCGGGCGGTCGCCGGTCCGTGACCTGTGACGTACCGGACCACGACCTCCGCGAGCGCTTCCTCCCGGTCGAGCCGGCGCGGCCTCGGCACCCGGTCGGCGAACAGTGCATACGTGTGCTCCCCGCCACGCGGCCGGCCGCTGCAGATGAGCTCGTCGAGCTCGACCACGGCGAGGATCTGCGCGGCGGCCATCCCGTCGATGTCGAGGCCGACTGCGGCGATCGCGGCGCGGAGCTCCTGTCGCGTCTGGTCGGGCCTCTCCCCGAGGGAGGCGGTGACGACGTCGGCGACGAGCCGGATGGTTCCGTCGTCGAAGCCCTTCTGGGAGAGCATCCCGGTGATGATGCCGCGGACACGAGCGCCCGAGAGGTCGAGCAGCCAGCCGATGTCGTCCGCGAGCACGTAGTGCCACGTCGAACGCAGCACGTGGGTACGGACGAGGGTGCCGTCCGCCAGCAGGTCGGGTACGGCGTCGGGGCGCGGCGAGCGCGTACGTGCGGCGACGGCCCACTCCGACTGGCGCTGGTTCTCCGCCTGGACACCGAGCAGGTGTCCGACCACGCTCCCGGCGTCGTCCCCCGGCTGGTTCAGCCACTGGCTGTGCAGCCGCCAGACGGCGATGTCCCGATCACGCATGCGCGAATGCTGCCAGACCTTCCGCCGCTGGCCCAGAGTGGTGGGTGAATCCCCTTCTCGTGCGGGGATCGGCGACCTAGGCTGCATCGCCATGTGCAGGAACATCCACGTGCTCCACAACTTCGACCCGCCGGCGACCTCCGATGAGGTCATGGCCGCCGCCCTGCAGTACGTACGGAAGGTGTCCGGGACGACGAAGCCGTCGAAGGCCAACCAGGAGGCGTTCGACGAGGCCGTCCACGCGGTCGCCCACGCGACGCAGCACCTGCTCGACCACCTCACCACGGCCGCGCCCCCGAAGGACCGCGCCGAGGAGGCGGCCAAGGCGAAGGCCCGGTCAGCAGCGCGGTTCGCGGGGGTCTGAGACCGTACGAGGCGCCACGTCACGTGCGTCTCGTTCGTCACAGGAGTCACAGAATTGCGAACTGCTGGCGACGAGACGGTGACGGCGTTGTAACGTATCGCCCGCGACCTACCCCATACAGGTGGTCGACATGCTCTGCGCCGGACCCCGGCGGCGGATCCCGCACCCGCTCGAGACTCGAGGGCTGTGGCCGCTGCCGGGGCCGCGCTTTCTCCAGGGTGCAGCCCCTCCGGCCTCCCCCGTCCCGGAATCCATGCATCAAGTGGTGAGATGCCCGGACGGACGCTACTTTGGGCGTGTCAGAGGCACCCGACCGGGCAGGTCACGACGTACCCGGCCCGGGTATTCCCGGCCCTGGGCCGGACGACTGGAGGACACATGACCGACACGGCAAAGCTCGAGCTCCCTGACGGGCGGACCGTCGACCTTCCAGTCGTCGTCGGCACGGAGAACGAGCCCAGCGTCGACATCAGCAAGCTGCGCACGCAGACCGGCTACATCACTCTCGACGAGGGGTACGGCAACACGGGGTCCTGTGAGTCGGCGATCACGTTCATCGACGGCGACAAGGGCATCCTGCGCTACCGCGGGTACGCCATCGAGGACCTCGCCGAGCACAGCTCGTTCATCGAGGCGGCGCAGCTCCTCATCTGGGGCGAGCTGCCGACCAAGGCCGAGCGCGAGCGCTTCGGACAGCTCCTCGGCGACAACGCCGCCCTGCCCGAGCCGATGCGCCGGCACTTCTCCAGCTTCCCGCCCTCGGCGCACCCCATGGCGATCCTGTCCGCGATGATCAACGCGCTGCAGGCGTACGACCTGCCGCACCTCATCATCGACACGCCGGAGCAGTTCGAGGTCGCGGCCGCGTCGCTCATCTCGAAGGTACGGACCCTCGCGGCGGCCTCGTACAAGTCGTCCATCGACGAGGCCCTCGTCTACCCGCGGCCGGACCTCAAGTACGCGGAGAACTTCCTCCACATGATGTTCAGCCGGCCGTACCAGGAGTACGTGCCCACGCCGGAGGTCGCCCAGGCGCTCAACCTCCTGCTGGTCCTCCACGCCGACCACGAGCAGAACTGCTCGACGTCGACCGTGCGCATGGTGGCCTCCTCGCAGGCCAACCTGTACGCCTCGGCCGCGGCCGGCGTGTGTGCGCTGTGGGGCCCGCTCCACGGCGGCGCGAACCAGGCCGTCATCGAGATGCTCGAGCAGATCGAGGCGGAGGGCATCTCGGTGAAGGACTACGTGGCCAAGGTCAAGGACAAGACGGCCGGCGTGAAGCTCATGGGCTTCGGGCACCGCGTGTACCGGAACTTCGACCCCCGGGCGGCGATCATCAAGAAGGCCGCCGACGCGCTCCTCGACAAGATG
>DASSQF010000219.1:0-4536 GCA_035702685.1 Propionibacteriaceae bacterium | reverse complement strand
ATGAACGCGATCCCGACGAGCGTCACGAGCGCGCCGAGGCCCGCCAGCACCCGGGCGACGACCTGAGTCGTCGAGAGGGCCCCTGCGGGCCGCGAGGGCGTGGAGGCCGTGGGCGGCGGGAAGGAGGGTGCCTGTACGGGTGGGGCCCACCCCGGCGTGGACGCCGCGGACGGCCGGGGTGAGGAGTCGGGGACGGCGGGCCCGGACAGCCCGGGTGAGACGTCAGGGACCGGTCCAGCGGGAAGGCCCGGAGAGAACGAGGGGACCGACGGCGCGCCCGGCGAGAACGAGGGGACCGACGGCGCGCCCTGCTGCTCCGCGGGTGCGACAGGCCTCGGCCCGTACCGTACGGCCCACTCGTGCAGGTCCCGGTTCTGCTGCGCGGTCTCGGCCAGGAGCCGGTCGTGGCGCGCGAGCAGCCGCCTGAGCTGCTCGTCAGGGGGCATCTGTGTCATCGCGGTGCTCCTCGTCGTACGCCTGCTACTGCTGCTGTGACCCGGGGCGCCGTCGCCGACAGTGACCCATATGCTCGGACCATGACCATCGTTGACCCCACCACGACCGCCGCCTGGTCCGACCTCACCCGCCTGGCCGACGGGTTCTCCGCGGACCTCCGGGCGTGGCTGTCCGACGCGGACCGTGTCCGGCAGCTCAGTTTCGGAGCCGGGGAGCTCCACGTCGACCTTTCGAAGAACCTTGTCACCACGGAGGTTCTGGATGCGCTGCTCGCGCTCGCCGAGCAGGTCGGCCTCGAGGCGAGACGTGACGCGATGTTCCGCGGCGACCGGATCAACGTCACCGAGAACCGGTCCGTGCTGCACACCGCGCTGCGCCGGCCGAAGGGGGACAGCCTGACCGTCGACGGGACCGACGTCGTCGTGGAGGTCCACAAGGTCCTGGACAAGATGTACGCGTTCGCCGACAAGGTACGCAGCGGGGAGTGGGTCGGGGTCACGGGCAAGCCCATCCGTACGGTCGTCAACATCGGCATCGGAGGCTCGGACCTCGGGCCGGTGATGGTCTACGAAGCGCTCAAGCCGTACGTGCAGGAGGGGCTGTCCTGCCGCTTCGTCTCCAACATCGACCCGACCGACATCTACACGAAGACGGTCGACCTCGACCCGGAGACGACCCTGTTCATCGTCGCATCGAAGACGTTCACCACCCTGGAGACGCTCACCAACGCCCGCCTCGCCCGTGAGTGGCTGTGGTCGTCGCTCGAGAAGGCGGGTGCGATCGACGGCAGCGACACCTCCCGTACGGGCGCCGTGGAGAAGCACTTCGTCGCGGTGTCGACCGCGCTCGACAAGGTCGCCGACTTCGGGATCGACCCTGACAACGCGTTCGGCTTCTGGGACTGGGTCGGCGGCCGCTACTCGGTGGACTCCGCGGTCGGCACGGCCGTCGCGGTCGCGATCGGACCCGAGCGGTTCGCCGAGTTCCTCGACGGGTTCCACCAGATCGACCTGCACTTCGCCGAGACGCCGCTGCACCGCAACGTGCCCGCGCTCATGGGACTGCTCAACGTCTGGTACGAGAACTTCCTCGGCGCGACGAGCCACGCGGTCCTGCCGTACGCGCAGTACCTGCACCGCTTCGCCGCGTACCTGCAACAGCTCACCATGGAGTCCAACGGCAAGAGCGTACGGGCCGACGGCGCCCCGGTGACGACGAAGACGGGAGAGGTCTTCTGGGGCGAGCCGGGGACGAACGGGCAGCACGCGTTCTACCAGCTCATCCACCAGGGCACCCAGCTGATCCCGGCGGACTTCATCGCGGTCGCCACGCCGCAGCATCCGCTCAAGGACGGCGACAAGGACGTGCACGAGCTCTTCCTCGCGAACTTCTTCGCCCAGACGAAGGCGCTCGCGTACGGGAAGACGGCCGACGAGGTACGTGCGGAGGGGACGGCGGAGTCGATCGTGTCCGCCCGGGTCTTCCCCGGCAACCGCCCGACCACGTCGATCATGGCGCCGGCGCTCACGCCGAGCGTGGTCGGGCAGCTCATCGCCCTGTACGAGCACATCACGTTCACGGAGGGCACCGTCTGGGGCATCGACTCGTTCGACCAGTGGGGCGTCGAGCTCGGCAAGCAGCTCGCCCTCCAGATCGCCCCGGCGATCTCCTCCGACGACAAGGCCCTCGAGTCCCAGGACGAGTCGACGAAGGCGCTCATCGAGTACTACCGCGCGAACCGGGCCTGACACCGGCCCCACGGCCGCGTCCGGGGGGCCGTCCGACCCACCCCGTACTCTGGCCGGGTGACCGTCCCCATGGCCCTTCCCGGCCGGCGCCGCCGCCGAGCGCTCGGACGCGTGGCGGCAGCCGTGTGCGTGCTGGGGGTGCTCGCGTTCAGCCCGACGCTGTACGCGTGGGGAGCGACCGTCGGCCGTACGTACACGCGCACCAGCGTGCCGGAGCGTGCCGTCGCGATCGTGTTCGGCGCCGAGGTGCTCCCCAACAAGACGCCCTCCTCGTACCTGCGCGCCCGCCTCGACCTCGCGTACGAGCTGTGGCGTACCGGCAAGGTCAAGGCCGTCCTCGTGTCCGGGGACAACGCCGAGGTCCACTACAACGAGCCGGACATCATGCGCAGCTACCTGCTCCGCCGAGGCATCCCCGAGTCGAAGGTGGTCGCCGACTACGCGGGGTTCGACACGTACGACACGTGCGTGCGGGCGGTACGGATCTTCGGCGTGACGAGCGCGACCCTGGTGACGCAGAGCTACCACATGCCTCGCGCGCTCGCCACCTGCCGGACGGTCGGCGTCGACGCGGTGGGCGTCGGCGACGACTCCGTGCAGGCAGGAAACCCGAACCTGTGGCGCAGGAGCGCGCTTCGTGAGGTCGCCGCGGGGGTCAAGATGGCGTACGACCTCATGTCGCGCCGCGACCCCATCCTGGGCGACCGCGAGACCGGCATCGATAACGCGCTCGGCCGCTGATAGTCCTGACCCCCCGACGGTCACGTAGCCTCCCCCTGCTCAGTCGGACCTCGCCGGACTCCGCGAGCTCACAACGCGGCCCGCCCCCTCACAGACGCTCGTCCCCGCGTCGCCGCCCGGGACCGGCCCGCCACGCGGGACCGCCCGTCCCGCGGTCGTCGCCTTCGGACTGCGGATCGGGGATCATGTGCCCTGAGGAGGCGGCCATGATCATGCTCACGTCCCCCGCGGGCACCCCGTTCAGGGTGGCGCGGATGGGCAGGGTCCCGATCTCCGTGGGCAACTCCTGGCCGTACGTCCTCATCGTCCTGCTCCTGACCCTCCTCGCGGACGGCGACCTCACGGCCGCCTCCCTCACCACGGGCGCGAGGACCGCTCTGCTGTGGTGGGCCTGCCTCATGGCGGCGGTCGTCATCCACGAGGCCGGGCACCTCCTCATGGCGCTCGCGCTCCGCGTCCCCGCGCACCCCGTCGTCCTCGACGTGTGGGCCGGGCACCTCCACACGCACGACCCGTACGGGCCGGGCCGCACCATGCTCGTCGCGATCGCCGGCCCGCTCGCCAACCTGGTCACTGCCCTCGTCGCGTACAACAACCGCGAGGTCGCCGCCTTGTCTCCGGCCGGGGTGCCGTTCATGGTGCTGAACCTGGGGATGTTCGTGTACCACGTGCTGCCCGGTCTGCCCCAGGACGGCGGATTCGTCGTGAGCGCGGTCGTGAAGTGGGTGACCCAGTCGGAGACCTCGGGCATGGAGGTCGGCGCGTGGGCCGGGAGGTTCGTCATCTTCGCGGCGGCCGCGGTCTTCCTCGGCGGTCCGCTGCTCGTGAGCCGGCACCTGCCCCGCCTGCTCGACATGGCGTGGGTCGCGGTGCTGGTCTACCTGCTGTGGCGCACGACGAGCGACCTCCTCACCGTCGTACGACGGCGTCACCTCACCGACCAGATCCTCACGCGGAGCATCGTGCGGCCCACGGAGACCGTGCCGCGCCACACGCGCCTCGACATCACGGACGCCACGTACGAGCGGGGCTGCGCCGTCATCGTCCTCGACGACAGCCAGGAGCCCGTGGGCATCCTCGTGGTGGGGGCAGGCGGTCGGCACCGCCGCGACGTCCGATCTGCGGGAGACGTGATGCTGCCGGCACCCGGGCCGGGCTGGGTGACGGACGCGGTCCTCGACGACGACGTCAGCGACGCGGCAGACGCCCTCGTCGCGAGCGGCTATCCGGTCATGGCCGTGCAGACGGACAGCGGGCGGTACGGGCTCCTGTGGCGCACCGACCTGGACCGCGAGGTCAAGCGGCGCGGCAGCGTCTTCGGCCCTCGTCGCGCAAGCCTCCACGTGAGGCATGCGGACCGGGCCGGGTCGCAGCCCTGACACTCGGCCGCTATGCTGGCTGCGCTCGGCCACGGCCGCGCGGGCGTAGTTCAATGGCAGAACATCAGCTTCCCAAGCTGACAGTGCGGGTTCGATTCCCGTCGCCCGCTCTCCTCACTCCACCTCACATCTCGCGCCGCGGGTGCTCCACCCGAGACCTGGACGTCCTTCTTTCGGGCCAGCAGATGGCCTGCCCGCTGGGCGACGGTCTC
>DASSQF010000218.1:0-12376 GCA_035702685.1 Propionibacteriaceae bacterium | reverse complement strand
TCGCCAACGACTCCGAGGGCAACGGGGTCGCGGGCCTCATGGATGTGAGCAACCAGACGGAAGCGCCGCCGCCGAACTGGATCTTCTACCTTGCCGTCGCGGACGCGGACTCCGCTGCCGCGGAGGTCAGGGAGGCAGGCGGCTCGGTGGTGGCGCCACCGGCCGACATTCCGGGCACTGGCCGTTTCGCCGTCTGCGCCGACCCGCAAGGAGCCGTCTTCGGCGTTCTCGCTCCGGCCCCCATGGACGGCGGCGCGCCGACCGTCGGGGCGTATGCCGACGACCGGGCGGGCCACGGCACCTGGCACGAGCTGGCGACATCCGACCCTGATGCGGCGGCCGAGTTCTACGGGACGGTGTTCGGCTGGACCAAGAGCACCGCGATGGAGATGGGTGACTCCGGCACGTACCAGATGCTCGCCGCGGACGGCCACGACCTCGCCGGGATCATGGGACTCATGGGCGCCCCGCGCCCCTCCTGGGGGGTGGTCTTCGGCGTCGACAGCGTCACGGGGGCGGTCGACGCCGCGAGAGCGGCGGGTGCGACCGTGGTGCGGGAGCCGATGGAAGTGCCGGGTGATGCGTGGGCGGCGTACCTGATCGACCCCCAAGGAGCCTATTTCGCCGTCTCCGGACCACGCTGATCGAGCCCGCCACACGCCCGGCGATCAGCGGTCCCGCACTCGCCCTTGCTGGGTGGGCCCATTGCGCACGATCGTCAGCCGAACCACTGAGCATCACGGCGCACTGGCACTCCGCGCAGGGCGAACGGTGAGACGGTGACCGCCTGGGGAGCTCAGACGTTGAACCTGAACTCGACGACGTCGCCGTCGGCCATGACGTACTCCTTGCCCTCGATCCTCGCCTTGCCGGCCGCACGGGCTGCGGCGATCGAGCCGAGGGTGACGAGGTCGTCGTACGAGACGACCTCGGCCTTGATGAAGCCCTTCTGGAAGTCGGTGTGGATGACGCCGGCCGCCTCGGGAGCGGTGGCGCCCTTCCGGATCGTCCAGGCGCGGGACTCCTTGGGCCCGGTCGTCAGGTAGCTCTGCAGGCCGAGGGTCTCGAAGCCCACGCGGGCCAGCACGTCGAGGCCCGGCTCGGCGATGCCGGCGTCCGCGAGGAACTCGGCCGCCTCGTCCGGCTCGAGGTCGACGAGGTCCGCCTCGAACTTCGCGTCGAGGAAGACCGCCTCGGCCGGGGTCACGAGCGCGCTGAGCTTCGCCTTGAGGGCCTCGTCCGCGAGCTCGCCCGCGTCCATGTTGAAGACGTACAGGTACGGCTTGGCCGTCAGGAGGAACAGGTCGCGGAGCAGCGTCGTGTCGAGCCCCGCCTGGAACACGCCCGTACCGCTGTTCAGCACCTCCTGGGCCGCGAGCATCGCGGCGAGTTTCGGCTGCGTCTCCTTGCGGATCCGCGCCTCCTTCTCGACGCGCGGCAGCGCCTTCTCCAGCGTCTGCAGGTCGGCGAGCACGAGCTCGGTCGTGATCGTCTCGATGTCGCTGCCCGGGTCGACCTTGCCGTCCACGTGGGTGACGTCGGGGTCGTTGAAGACCCTCGTCACCTGGCAGATGGCGTCCGCCTCGCGGATGTTCGCGAGGAAGGCGTTGCCCATCCCCTCGCCCTGGCTCGCGCCCTTGACGATGCCCGCGATGTCGACGAACGTCACGGTCGCGGGAACGATCTTCTCCGACTTGCTGAGGTCGGCCAGGACGCCCAGCCGCGGGTCCGGCACGCCGACGATGCCGGTGTTCGGCTCGATCGTCGCGAACGGGTAGTTCGCCGCGAGCACGTTGTTCCTGGTCAGTGCGTTGAACAGCGTCGACTTGCCTGCGTTGGGCATGCCGACGATGCCGATAGTGAGAGCCACGGTCGGACAGCCTACGGCCCCCGCGGATCGCGGTCCTGCCGGGACCGGCCCCGACCGGTCTTGCCGAGACGTGACGGGCGCGTCAGGCTCAGCGCATGACGAGCACGTACGGCCTGTACGAACGGTTGACGAGACTGCCGCTCGGGTCGCGTGTCTTCTCGGTGCTGTACGGGCTCAAGGCGCCGTACTTCCGGACCATCCGGCCCCAGGTCCGCGCCATGGCGCCCCACCACGCCGAGGTCGTCGTACCGCTGCGCTGGGGTGTGCGCAACCACATCGGCACCCTCCATGCCATCGCGGCCGTCAACGGGCTCGAAGCCGCCATGGGCCTGCTCGCCGAGGCGACGTGCCCGCCCGGGAAGCGGTGGATCCCTGTCGGGATGACCGTCCGGTACGTGGCGAAGGCCACGACCGACCTCCGGTGTGTCGCGGACACGACCGCGGCGGACTGGGACCAGGCGGACGTGCCGGTACGGGTGACGGCTGTACGACGGGACGGCGTCGTGGCGGTCGAGGGCGTCATCACGATCCGGGTCAGCGAGCGCCGGACGACGTGAGGCCCGCGGCTACCGCCGGGCGGCGTTGGCGATCTCGACCGCCACGTCGAGGTGCCCGGCGTGCTGGGCGTACTCCCCGAGCACGTGCAGCAGGATCCAGCCGAGGGTCGGAGCCTCCTCGTCCGACGTGAACCAGCCGCCGAGGGCCGCCCGGTCCGACAACGACGCGGCCTCCACGATCTCGCGCGTCCGCGCCGCCTGGGCGGCGAACAGGCCCGCGAGCTCGGGGTAGCCCCAGCCGTGCGGCACCTGGAACTTCCGGTTCGGCCCCCGGTCGCCCTGAGGGTCACGGACAGCCATGCCGGCGAAACCCCAGACGAACCACCGGCGCTCCATGAAGACGAGGTGCGTGAGCATGCCGAGAGGGGTCCAGCCGGAGGGCAGGTACGAGGTCGTCAAGGCCGCTTCGGAGAGGTCGGCGACCTGCGACAGGACGTCCTGGCGGCGGGCGTCGAGGAAGTCGAGCAGCATGTGCTTCTGGTCAGGGGCGGCGTCGGGGTAGCGGGGTTCCATCAGGCGCCGGCCCAGTACGCGACGAGAGCCTTCGCAAGGTGACCCGGGTCGTCGACGCCGCACAGCTCGCGCGCCGAGTGCATGCTCAGCAAGGGGATGCCGACGTCGACGGTGACGATCCCGAGCCGCGTGGCGGTGAGCGGCCCGATCGTGCTGCCGCACGGTACCGCGTTGTTCGAGACGAACTCCTGCGTGGGTACGCCGGCCGCCCTGCACGCCGCGTACCAGAGGGCGGATCCCGTCGCGTCGGAGGCATAGCGCTGCTGCGCGTTGAGCTTGAGCAGGGGTCCGCCGTTCGGCAGGGGCCGGTTCGTGGGGTCGTGGTGCTCGGGATAGTTGGGGTGGACGGCGTGGCCCGCGTCCGCGGACACGCACGCGGAGGCGGCCAGCGCCTGCAGGTGGGCGGCCTCGTCGAGACCGAGACCCGCCGTGAGGCGGCGCAGGACATCGGCCAGGAACGGCCCGCTGGCGCCGGACCGTGTCGAGGAGCCCACCTCCTCGTGGTCGAAGGCGGCGAAGACGGCGAGGGACTCCCCCGCGGCCGCCTCGTCGAGGAACGCCACCAGGGAGGCATGGACCGACGACAGGTTGTCGAGGCGCCACGAGGCGAAGAACTCGCCCTGCGCGCCGAAGACGGCACTGGGCTGGGTCGGGTAGCAGAAGACGTCGAGCGCGGCCAGCTCCGCGCCCGGGAGTCCGGCCGCCGAGAGGAGGAGCTCGTACGGGTCGGGCGCGGCGCCCAGCGCGTACACGGGCTGCAGGTGTCGCTGCCGGTCGAGCTGGACGTGGTCGGCGAGGGTGCGGTCGAGGTGCGTGGCCAGGTGAGGGACCCGCAGGATCGGTCCGGTGGCGACGAGCCGTACGTCGCCGTCGCGGGTGACGAGACGGCCGGCCAGGCCCAGCTCGCGGTCGAGCCACGTGCCGAGCAGCGGGCCCCCGTACACCTCGACGCCGAGCTGCTTCCACCCCACAGAGGACAGCAGCGGGTTGGGCTTGAGCTTGAGCGCCGGCGAGTCGGTGTGGGAGCCGACGACCCGCACGCCGTCCCGCGGCCCCCACCCCTCCGGTACGCGCCAGGCGATGACCGCACCGTCCCGCACCACGTACCCGAGGCGCTGCGGTTCCCACTCGTCGGTCTCCTGCACGGCCGTGAACCGCGAGGCGTCGAGGCGCGACGCGATCTCCGCGACGGCGTGGTACGAGGTGGGCGAGGCGGCGACGAACGCGGCGAGGTCGTCGATGTGGGAAGCCATGGGTGCCATTCTGCCGACCACGGATCGGCGCCCGCTGGGTGTCGCGCACGGAAACTGTCGGCACCCCCCGGAAGAATCCTCGGCATGGACGCCGTCACGGTCATCGTCACCCTCCTCGTCGGGCTGCTGCTGGGCGCCGCGGCTGCCTGGGCCGTGATGCGCTCCCGCGCGTCGTCGCTGGCCGGAGAGCACGAGACGAGCCTGCGCGCGGAGGCGGCGACCGCACGTGCCGAGGCGGCGTCGGCCCGGGCCGACCTCGCCCACAGCCAGGCCGAGACCGAACGGGCACGCGCCGACGTGGGCGAGGCACGTGCCGACGCCATGGCCTTCCGGGCCGAGATGGCCCAGCTCGAGGCGCGGATCGCGGGGGCCGAGGCCGAGCGGGACGCCGCCGTGCGGCGCTCCGAGGAGCTGGGGGCCGACCGCGAGTCGCTGCTCGCGCAGTTCAAGGCGCTGTCCACGGAGGTGCTCGACCGGCAGAGCAAGGTCGCCGACGCGTCGGCGGAGCAGCGGCTCAAGGCGACCGAGATGGTCATGGCCCCCATGAAGGCGAGCCTGGACCGGTTCGAGGCCCGGCTGACCGAGGTCGAGAAGGAGCGCGTCGCCATCGCCTCGGAGCTGCGCGAGCAGGTACGCGCCGTCCAGCTGACCGGTGACCAGGTGCGGCGCGAGACGACCGCCCTGACGACGGCACTCCGCAAGCCGCAGGTGCGGGGGCAGTGGGGCGAGCTCCAGCTCAAACGCGTCGTCGAGCTGGCCGGCATGGTCGAGCACTGCGACTTCGTGCAGCAGCAGACGAGCTCGACCGACGACCGCATCATCCGCCCCGACATGAAGGTGCTTCTCGCCGAAGGCAAGTTCGTGTACGTCGACGCCAAGGTGCCGTTGAGCGCGTTCCTCGACGCCCAGGAGGCCGCCGATGCCGTCGAGCGGCAGCGCTGCCTCGGTCTGTTCGCCAAGAACGTGCGTGGGCACGCCGATGCGCTGAGCGGCAAGCAGTACTGGAAGGCCGACGCGGCGACGCCGGAGTTCGTCGTGCTGTTCATGCCGAGCGAGTCGCTGTACGCCGAGGCGCTCCAGCAGATGCCGGACCTCACCGAGTACGCGGCGGGCAGGAACGTCATCATCGCGACGCCCTCGACGCTCATCGCCATGCTTCGCGCCGTGGCCTACGGCTGGCGCCAGGTCGCCCTGGCGCAGTCGGCGAAGGACATCACCCACCTCGGCAGGGAGCTGTACGACCGGCTCGCGACGATGGGTGGCCACTTCGACAAGGTGGGACGCAGCCTGGGCGCCAGCGTCAAGGCCTACAACTCCGCGGTCGCGTCGCTCGAGGGGCGCGTTCTCGTGACGGCTCGGCGCTTCCGTGACCTGCAGGTGACGCAGGACGAGCTCGACGGGGTGGGCCAGCTCCACGAGACAGTGCGCCAGATCGCGGCGCCGGAGCTGGTGGACGACGCCATCCGCGTCACGCCGATCCTGGGGCGTGAGCCCCGTGCTCTCCAGCCGGTGCTCGGGGAGGAGGGGCTGCCCGCGACGGAGGGCGAGCTCCTGCAGCGCCCGGAGCCGACGACGGAGGAGCTGGTCCGCGAGGCGACGCGTCCCGGGGCGGGCGGCTACGCGACTAGTGTCTGACACCATGACTCGGGTGCCGACCGCTGCGGACGTGGACGCGGCAGCGGCACGGCTCGAGGGGATCGTCACGAGGACGCCGCTCCAGCTGAACGTGCGGCTCTCGGCGCTCACCGGCGCCGACGTGTGGGTCAAGCGCGAGGACCTGCAGCCCGTGAGGTCGTACAAGCTGCGGGGGGCGTACAACCGGATCGCCCAGCTGACGGACGAGGAGCGCGCCGCGGGCGTGGTCTGCGCCTCCGCCGGCAACCATGGCCAGGGCGTCGCCTTCGCCTGCCGGCGCCTGGGCATCAACGGGCGGATCTACGTCCCGTCCACCACGCCACGGCAGAAGCGGGACCGCATGGTCGCCATCGGCGGCGACGCGGTCGAGCTCGTCGTGAGCGGCGACACGTACGACGAGGCTGCCGCCGCGGCCGCCGCGTACGCCGCGGACACCGGCGCGGTGATCGTCCACGCGTTCGACCATCCGCAGACGATCGCCGGCCAGGGCACGGTGGCCGCTGAGATCGTCGACGCGCTCGGGCGAGCTCCTGACGTCGTGGTCGTACCGGTGGGAGGCGGCGGCCTCCTCGCCGGCGTGGTGACGTGGTTCCAGGAGCGCCATCCGCACACACGAGTGGTCGGTGTCGAGCCGGCCGGCGCAGCGAGCCTGAGGGCCGCGCTCGACGCCGGGGGGCCGGTGGACCTCGAGCACGTGGACACGTTCGTCGACGGCGCCGCTGTGCGGCGGAGCGGGGCGGGTCCGTACGAGGTGGTCGCGGCCGCGGGGACGGAGGTCGTCACCGTGGCTGAGGGCGAGGTGTGCAGCGAGATGCTCGACATGTACCAGACGGACGGGATCATCGCCGAGCCCGCAGGCGCGCTCGCGACGGCAGCGCTGAGATCCGTCGTGCGGGTCCACCCCTCCGAGACGGTCGTCGCGATCGTCTCGGGGGGCAACAACGACGTGTCGCGCTACTCCGAGATCGTCGAGCGCTCCCTCGTCTTCGAGGGACGCAAGCACTACTTCCTCGTGAACTTCCCGCAGGAGCCGGGCGCGCTGCGTCGCTTCCTCGACGAGGTGCTGGGGCCCGACGACGACATCACCCTGTTCGAGTACGTGAAGCGGTCGAACCGTGAGCTGGGCCCGGCGCTCGTGGGCATCGAGCTCGGTGACCCGGCCGAGCTCCCGGCGCTCATGGCCCGCATGGCCGCCTCGCCGATGACCGTCGAGCCCATCGACCCCGACGGGCCCTTCTACCGCTTCCTCATCTAGCGGGACCCGCCATGCCCCTCGAGAGCTCGCCGGAGAACCCTCAGCCGCTGCGCGTCATCGCGCAGGAGGTCAAGTCGTGGGTCGAGCGGCTCGGCGCGGTGTGGGTCTCCGGCCAGATCATCGAGCTGCAGCGCCGTCAGGGGCCTACCCAGTTCCTCACGCTCCGGGACACGCTGGCCGAGGTGTCCGTACGGCTCTCCACCACCGCCGCGGTCCTCGACATGGCGGGTCCGTTGAGCGAGGGCGCCACGGTCGCCGCGTGGGTCAAGCCGACGGTCTGGACCAAGTCGGGCCAGCTCACGTACCAGTGCCAGGACATCCGGCCGCTCGGGGAGGGCCGCCTGCTCGCCCAGATCGAGCAGCGCAAGCGCATGCTCCAGGCCGAGGGGCTGTTCGACCGGGCTCTCAAGAAGCGGCTCCCCTTCCTTCCCCGCCAGATCGGCCTCGTCACCGCCAAGGACAGCGCCGCGGAGCGGGATGTCGTCCAGCACGTGACCAGGCGATGGCCGGGCGCCGTGATCCGCGTGGAGTACGCGCAGATGCAGGGCGTGACCTCGGTCCAGCAGGTGCTCGAGGCGCTCGGGCGGCTCGACCGGGTGCCGGAGGTCGACGTGGTGGTCGTCGCGCGCGGCGGGGGCTCGCTGGAGGACCTGCTGCCGTTCTCGGACGAGTCCCTTGTCAGAGCGGTGTACGCGATGCGCACCCCGGTGGTCAGCGCGATCGGTCACGAGTCCGACACCCCCATCCTCGACCTCGTCGCCGACGCCCGCGCGTCCACGCCGACCGATGCCGCGCGCCTCGTCGTGCCGGACGTCAGCGAGGAGGCACGGGCCGTCATGGACACCCGCCGCCGCCTCCGCACCGCCCTCGCGTCACGCATCGACAGCGAGCGCCGCGCGCTGGCCGCCCTGCGCGCGCGGCCTGTCCTCGGCGACCCGGCCGGGCCTGTGCGGGTGCACCGGGAGCGGCTGGAGGAGCTGCGCGCCCGCGCCCGTCGCGCCGTGCGGTACCGGCTGCGGGAGGAGTCGACCCACGTCGCGTCCGCGGTGGCTCGCGTACGCGCGATGTCACCCCGGGCGACGCTCGAGCGCGGCTACGTCATCCTCGCCGCCGGTGACGGCAGCACCGTCACCAGCGTCGCCGACCTCGACGTGGGCGACGACCTCCTCGCCCACCTGGCCGACGGCACGGCCACGCTCGAGGTACGAGACCTGCAACCCACCGAGGAGAACGATGCCTGAGGCCCGCGAGAAGACGCCGTCGTACGAGGAGGCGCGCGACGAGCTGACGGCCATCGTCCGCCAGCTGGAGTCGGGCAACGTCCCCCTCTCTGAGGCCATGGCCCTCTGGGAGCGCGGGGAGAAGCTCGCGGACATCTGCCAGACGTGGCTCGACGGTGCGGCCGCGAAGCTCGCCGAGCGTGACAAGCCGGCCACCCCTGGCGACGTCTAGCGCAGACGCGGAGGCCAGGACGGATTGGCCGGCTCCCGTACGATCGGTGTCCGTGGCAGGCGAAACTCTCGTGGCCGGGCGCTACCGGCCCGTGGAGCGAGTCGGCGCAGGGTCGATGGGCGAGGTGTGGCGCGCTCGCGACGAGCGGCTCCACCGCGACGTCGCCCTCAAGCTCCTCGACCTCTCGTCGGCCCCCGACCCCACGGTGGCCGAGCGCTTCCGCCGTGAGGCGATCGCCACGGCCCAGCTCAACCACCCCAACGTGGTCTCGGTGCTCGACGCGGGCACCGACGCCACCCGCGCGTACCTCGTCATGACCCTCCTCCCCGGTCGCACGATCGCGGACCTCGTGCGGACCGAGGGACCCATGCCCTTGGAGCGCGCGCTCGGCCTCGTCATCCAGGTGACTGCAGCGTTGCGGGAGGCTCACCGGCACGGCCTCGTCCACCGCGACATCAAGCCGGCCAACGTGATGGTCAACGGCGACCAGGCCACCGTCCTCGACTTCGGCATCGCCCAGCTCTCCGGCCTCGACGCGACTCTGACCGCCACGCACGCCGTCATCGGCAGCGCCGCGTACATGTCTCCCGAGCACGCGACGGGACTACGGGCGGGCCCGGCGAGCGACATGTACGGGGTCGGCTGCCTCCTCATGACGATGCTGACCGGCCAGCCGCCGTTCACGGGCGAGAGCGCGGTGGCGGTGGCGTCGCAGCAGGTGAGCGCCGAGCCCCCGGCCCTGTCCGAGAGGATCCGCACGCCTCGCGCGCTCGACGAGCTCGTCGCCTCGCTCCTCGCGAAGGACGCGGGTGACCGCCCCGACGCCTCCTCCACCCTCGACAGGCTCCACGACATCGCCGCCCATCCGGACCGGGACCTCGTGGGTCCCGTCCCACGGACTCAGAGCGCGGCGACTGCTGTCCTCCCGGCGGTGGCCGGTGCCGCTGTGGGGGGCGGCGGGAACGTACCGCCCGCCCTCGGCGCCACGACGACGGCCGTCCTGCCCTCGTCGACCGCGGTGCTGCCCACGTCGACGGCGGTCATGCCCCCATCGAACCGTGTGGCGCCGCTGGCCGAGGCGGCGGCACCGTTCGCCGGCCCTCCGTACCCGCCGCCCACGACCCCGCCGGCCGGCCCACAGACGTACATCCCTGCCCGCCGCCCTGGGAGCTCCCGGCGGCGCGCCCTGCGACCGCTCGTATGGCTCCTGGTCATCATCCTCGGCGCGCTCGCCTTCCTGCTGGGCACCCAGGCAGGTGGCCTCACGTCGCTCCTGCGCGGACCCGTCGCCAGCTCATCCCCTCGGCCCTCGGCCCCCACGACCGCGCCGACTTCGCCGAAGACGTCCGCCACCCCCACACCGAAGTCGTCGCCGACGGCATCGAGCAAGGCCCTCATCCTGCAGGCCGCGGTGCAGGGGGTCTCCCAGGTCCTCGCGAGCCTTCCGGCAGGGAACTCCAAGGACAAGCTCGTCGCCGAGTGGAGCACCGTGGGTGCGCAGGTCCTCCGCGGCAACGACGCCAACGACCAGCTCGACGGCTTCGTGTCGAAGGTGCAGAAGGAGGTACGCACGGGCGGGGTGTCGATCCCCCAGGGCGTCGCGATCCTCGCGGCCGTCGAGGCCGTACGCGCGGCTCTCTAGCCGGCACCCGCAGGACTCGCCGCCGCGCGGCGGCTAGCTCGACCGCAGCGTCGACGCGAAGGCTTCGAGACCCGCGTACGACAGGTCCCCGGAGATCACGGTCGTCACCGAACCGTCGGTGCGGCTGAGCGTGCGGGTCCTGTCGTCGGCCGAGACCCAGCGGGACCACGTGACGCCATTGACCGTGCTCGTCCCGTCCTGGCGACCGGACCTGCTCATCTGTGCCACGAGCGCGGGTCCGGCCGCGTCGCGCTGCGTGAGGCTCACGTAGACCTTGTCGGGCGACAGCATCCCCAGCTGCCACGTGTTCCCCGGCGCCGGGTCACGGTTGACCGCAGGCTCCCCGGTCCTCGCGTACTCGGCCTTCGTCGCCACCCAGGTGTCCGGCAGGCCGACAGGGCCCAGAAGCGGGTACGGCGCGACCGTCCGGGACTGCGCGAGGACGGACCGCCAGTCGACCGTCTGCACAGGTGCGTCCGCGGGCGTCCGCGTGAACCACCAGGTGATGAGCAGGACCGGCACGAGGAGCACCCCGAGGCTGATGACCATGTCCCGAGGTCGGGAGCTCGAGAGCGACGGTCGGGCCATGCCGTCCATGCTTCCACACGCGGACGCGGGGTGTCGTACGACGCCTGTTGGCCCCCTACGTCACCATGTTCACGTGGACGACGTGCAGACCCTGGGCCGCTCGATGGAGGACGGCTTCGAGATCGCGCTGCGCCGTCGCGGCGAGGGTGCCCAGGCCGTCGAGGAGCTCATCGTCAACGGTGCGTTCGCGATGGACTCGGCCGAGACGCTCAGCGAGCGCGTCCTCGCCGAGTCGGTAGGACCCAACCCGGGCTCGGTCCTGGTCGGCGGTCTCGGCCTCGGCTACACAGTCCTCGCGCTGCTCGAGATGGGCGCCACCAACGTGGACGTCGTCGAGCTGTCCGGAGCCCTCATCACATGGGCCCAGCAGGGTCTCACCGGCCCGCTCGCACAGCTCGTCGCCGACCCCCGGGTCCAGCTCCACCACGGCGACATCGCCGACGTGCTCGACGCCCAGGCTGCGCTTCCGGGCCTCTTCGGCCCCTGGGACGCGATCTGTCTCGACGTGGACAACGGCCCGGACTTCCTCATCCACGCGCAGAACGCCCGCGTGTACGCGCCACAGACGCTCGCGTCGGCGCTGGACCACCTCGTCCCCGGCGGTCGCCTGGCGATCTGGTCCGAGAGCCCCAGCAAGGAGCTCTGGTACGACCTGCTCAAGCTGGACGGCTCCGCCACCGAGCGGCTCGTACCGCTCAAGCGCGGGAACCGGGAGCTCGACTACGCCATCTACCTGGTCACCAAGCCGCTCTGAATTCCGACCGGCCGGGGGGCATCCGGCCCATACTGGTGGCACACAGGAAAGGACATGTCGTGAGCTCGAACCCGTACGGCCAAGGCCCCGGGCAGTCAGGCAGCTACGAGGACTACTCACAGGGCTACGCGGGCGCTCCGCAGACACCGTACGGCCAGCAGTCACCCCAGGCCCCCTACGGCCAGCCCCAGGACCCGTACAGCCAGCCCTCCACGCCGGGCTACAGCCAGCCGTCCGCGTCGGACTACGGGCAGCCCTCAGGCGCGTCGTACGGGCAGTCGTCCTACACGCAGCCCTCGTCGTACGGGCAGTCTTCCACCCCTCAGTACGCGCAGAGCGACTACGCGACCACGTACCCGCAGTCCAACTACCAGCAGCCCACGTACGGCCAGTCCGACCCGTACGGGCAGCCGTACACCCAGCAGTTCGCCCCGTCCGGCTACGGGCAGCAGTACGGGCAGGGCCTGGCTCCCTACGCGCCCACGTACGACAGCACCCCCCGCCCGTCCGTCACGATGGGTCAGGCCGTGCGGCTGTGGCTCAAGAACTGGAAGAACTTCTCGGGGCGGGCCTCCCGGAGCGAGTACTGGTGGGTCTTCCTGGCGCTCGGCATCCTCTCCACGGTCCTCATGATCGTGTTCGTCGGCTTGATGGTGGCCGCGGCGGTCGCCACCAGTGCGAGCAGCGGCTCTGATGCGGCGATGGCCGGCTTCATGTTCCTCATGTGGGGGGTCCTGGCGATCGTTGGGATCGCAACGTTCATCCCGTCGCTCTCGCTCGGGATCCGCCGCCTCCACGACGCGAACTTCAGCGGATGGCTGTACCTGCTGAGCTTCATCCCGTCCGTCGGCGGCATC
>DASSQF010000217.1:0-6657 GCA_035702685.1 Propionibacteriaceae bacterium | reverse complement strand
ACGAGAGGGGCTCGTCGTCGCTCGCCCAGCGCCGCTCGATGATGCCGGTGCGCTGCTGGATCCACTCGTCGCTCGAGTCGATCATCGTGCACATCTCTTCGTTGGTCACGATGCGGCGAGGCAGGTACGAGCCGACGCCGGCGATGCGTGAACCGGCGCGGCCGGTACGGATGGTGAGGGGGGCAGTCACGCGAGATCCTCCTGGAGGGTGGACGGGGACGGGTGGAGGCGCAGCAGTGGCTGGCCGGGGGAGACCGGGTCGTCGTTCTCGACGAGCCACTCGAGGACCACGCCGCTGTACGTGGTGGCGACAGCGATCTCGTCCCGGAGGTTCGTCACCGTGCCGATCGTCGTGTGGGCCGCGAGCCGGTCGTCGACGTTGATCGACGCGTCACGGCTGAAGCGTCCCTTGCCGGGGGAGACCACGAGCCGCCAGCTCGGGGTGGTCGAGAAGTCGACGTGCCCGGCATCCGCGTGACGCTCCACGAAGTCGCGGGCGTCGTCGAGCTGGTCCGGCGTGTTGAGGCTGAAGAGCTCGACGCCCTTGAGGTTGCGCTTGGCGATGCCGGTGAGCGTGCCGGCCGGCGGGAGCTCGAGCAACCCGGTGACGCCGAGCTCCGACATCGTCGCCATGCAGAGGTCCCAGCGGACGGGGTTGGCGATCTGCCGCACGATCCGTCGGAGGTACTCGCTGCCGCTCTGTACGACCTGGCCGTCGGCGTTCGAGAGGAGCCGCGTCCGGGGGTCCTTCGTCGACACGGCCTTCGCGAGGGTCTCCATGTGGGCGACGGCGGGCTCCATGTGGACGGTGTGGAAGGCGCCGGCGACGCTCAGCGGCACGATCCTCGTCCGGTGAGGCGGGTTCGCGGCGAGCTCGGCGAGCTGCTCGGCCGTACCGCCCGCAACCACCTGGCCGGAGCCGTTGTCGTTGGCTGCGGTGAGACCGTACGCGGCGATGGCGGCCATGACCTCGTCCCGGTCGCCGCCGATGATCGCGGACATCGAGGTCGGCCAGGCGGCGCTCGCCGCGGCCATCGCCTTGCCGCGCTCGCGTACGAGCACCATCGCCGCCTCGACGCTGATGACGTTCGTGCCGGCGGCGGCCGTGATCTCACCGACGCTGTGGCCGGCCACCACGCCGACCTTGCGGAAGGCTTCCGACGGCGAGGGGAACAGCTCGAGGACGGCCGTCAGGCCCGCGGCCACGAGGAGCGGCTGGGCCACGGCGGTGTCGCGGATGGTCTCGGCGTCCGCCTCCGTGCCGTAGTGGGCGAGGTCGAGGCCCGAGACAGCCGAGAGCCAGGCCAAGCGGGTGGCGAACGTGGGGAGTTCCAGCCAGGGGGCGAGGAACCCGGGGGTCTGGGCGCCTTGGCCCGGGGCGACTATTGCGAGCACGGGCCCCATCGTTTCGTGAGTTTGCGGCAAACTCAGTACCGGACACGACGAAGTTGGTCGGCGTGTCGTTGTGGGAATACTACAAACCGGCTCGTGAGACGTTTTAGGAGGCGAAGAGCCTTCCGACGGTGATCGCCAGCCTCAGCACGTACGCGTCGCGAGCCGCCGACGGGTTGTAGCCGGTGACCTCCTGGATGCGGCGGAGACGGTACCGGACCGTGTTGGGATGCACGTACAGGGCGCGGGCCGACGCCTCGATCGACCCTCCGTGGTCGAGGAACGCGACGAGTGTCCCGAGCAGCTCGCCGCCCGCCTGCTCGAGCGGCTGGTAGATGTCGTGGGCCAGTGCTCGGCGGGCATGGCCGTCGCCGGCGAGCGCCCGCTCGGGCAGGAGGTCGACCGCGGCGACGGGCCTGGGCGCCTCCGGCCAGGCGGCCGAGCTGCGGATGCCGGAGAAGGCCGCACGCGCCGACATCCCCGCGTCGACAAGGTGCGGGACGACCGGCCCCACCACGATCGGGGCGTCCCCGAAGTACCCCCCGAGCTTGGCGACCACGGGCACCGGGCCGTCGCTGTGCGCCAGGGCCGCACCCCCGAGGACCACGACGAGACGCTCGCCCTGCGTGGCGACCAGCGCGTCGAGCCCTGCCCGGATGGCGGCCTTCCGCAGCTGCTCGACGGCCATCTCGTGGCGCTCGGGCGCGAGCCCCACGACCACGACGACCGACTCGGGGGAGTGCCATCCGAGCGTCGAGGCGCGGGACACGAGGTTCTCGTCGGCCTCCCCGCGTACCACCGCGTCGACGACGAGGCTCTCCAGCCGCGCGTCCCAGGCGCCGCGGCTCTCCGCCGCCGTCGCGTACAGCTCCGCCGCCGCGAACGCGACCTCCCGGCTGAAGTACACGATCGCCGCGGAGAGCACAGCCCTGTCGCCACGCGGCATCTGCGCCACGGTCTGCTCGACGACCTCGACGGTCGTCCGTACGAGCTCGACCGTCTGCTTGAGCGAGATGCGGCGCATGACGGACCGCGGAGCGGCGTCGAAGAGCCCCGCCGGCGTGACGGGCTCCTCGCCCTCGTCGGCCAGCCAGTCGACGAACAGGTCGATGCCGGCGCGGGCGACGATGCCGATCCACGACCGGTGCTCGGCCTCCATCTCGCCGAACCACTCGTGCCGGGCGTCCATCTCCGCGAGCACCGCGGTCGTCATCACCGCGGACTGTGCGGACAGGCGGCGCACCATGGCCGTACGGGAGCGCGACGACGGGATGAGGGTCCGCCCGCTCACCCGTACCGGCCCGCTCGGACCCGCTTTCGCCATGCGCCACAGCGTAGGGTGCATCCGTGGTGAATGACGGCGTGCCGGCCTCGCCCTCGGCCGCCCTCCGCGAGATCTCGTACTGGCTCGACCGGTCCCGCAGCGACTCCCGCCGGTCCATGGCGTTCCGTACCGCCGCCACGATCCTCGACGCCATGACCCCCGAGGAGTACGCGGTCCACCGCGAGGCGTCCTCGTGGTCGGACGTCCCCGGTATCGGCCCGAGCTCCACCGCCGTCATCGAGGCGACACTCGCCGGCCGCGTCCCCGACTACCTCGCGAAGGTACGGGCGGCGGCGAAGCCGCTGACGACCGGCGGTCGCGAGCTCCGCAGCCTCATCCGGGGCGACCTCCACACCCACACGGAGGCCTCGGACGGCAGCGCCCCGCTCGAGGAGATGGTCGTCACGGCTCAGCAGCTGGGCCACGAGTACCTCCTCATCACCGACCACTCGCCGCGGCTCACGGTGGCGCACGGGCTGACCGCCGAGCGCCTCGCCGCCCAGGGCGAGCTCATCGACGCCGTGAACGAGGTGTCGGAGGTCCGGGTGCTCAAGGGGATCGAGGTCGACATCCTCGACACGGGTGCCCTGGACCAGTCCCCGGCCGCACTGGCCGCCCTCGACGTCGTCGTCGCGAGCGTGCACTCGAAGCTGAGCCAGGACGCGGAGTCCATGACCCATCGCATGGTGGCGGCCGTGGCGAACCCGCGTACCAACGTGCTGGGCCACTGCACAGGACGTCTCGTCAAGGGGGACCGCGGGCTGCGCAACGAGTCCCGCTTCGACGCCGAGGTCGTCTTCGAGGCGTGCCGCCAGTTCGGCGTGGCCGTCGAGATCAACTCGCGGCCCGAACGCCGTGACCCGCCGTCACGGCTGCTCGCGCTCGCCCGGGACATCGGCTGCCTGTTCAGCATCGACACCGACGCCCACGCGCCTGGTCAGCTCGAGTTCCTCGACTACGGGTGCGAGCGCGCCCAGGAGATGGGGATCGATCCCGACCGCATCGTCAACACGTGGCCCCTGCCCAAGCTCCTGGAGTGGGCGCGGTCCTGACCCTGCGGGCGTCCGCTCCTTGACGGGGTGGGGCTGGAGCGCCGGACATGACAAGATTGCCGGGTAGATGGAAGCGACGAAAGGTATCTGGTGATCCCACGCGACGAGGGCGGACCCGTACTCAACGGACTGCCCACGAACCTTCCCGACACGGACCCGGACGAGACCGGCGAGTGGATCGAGAGCCTCGACGGGCTCATCGAGAAGGGAGGCCGGAACCGCGCCCGGTACGTGATGCTGCGGCTGCTGGACCGCGCCCGCGAGAAGCAGATCGGCGTGCCGTCCCTGACGGCGACCGACTACGTCAACACGATCCCGAAGTCCATCGAGCCCGCGTACCCGGGTGACGAGGGCCTCGAGCGCGGCTACCGCCGCCTGCTCCGCTGGAACGCGGCCATGATGGTCCACCGTGCCCAGCGCCCCGGCGTCGGCGTCGGCGGCCACATCTCCACGTACGCGTCGAGCGCGACCCTGTACGAGGTCGGCTTCAACCACTTCTTCCGCGGCAAGAACCACCCCGGAGGCGGGGACCACGTCTTCTTCCAGGGCCACGCGTCGCCCGGCATGTACGCGAGGGCGTTCCTCGAGGGCCGTCTCACCGAGGACCAGCTCGACGGCTTCCGCCAGGAGCACAGCCACGTCGTGAACGGCAAGGTCGAGGCGCTCCCGAGCTACCCGCACCCGCGGCAGATGCCGTCGTTCTGGGAGTTCCCGACCGTCTCCATGGGCATCGGCCCCGCGAACGCGATCTACCAGGCGAGCTTCAACCGCTACCTCCACAACCGGGGGCTCAAGGACACCTCGGACCAGCACGTGTGGGCGTTCCTCGGCGACGGCGAGATGGACGAGCCGGAGTCGCGAGGCTTCCTGCAGTGGGCGTCGTACGAGGCGCTCGACAACCTGACCTTCGTCATCAACTGCAACCTGCAGCGTCTCGACGGACCGGTTCGTGGCAACGGCAAGATCCTGCAGGAGCTCGAGGCGTTCTTCCGCGGCGCGGGCTGGAACGTCATCAAGGTCGTGTGGGGCTCCAACTGGGACCGCCTGCTCGAGGACGACGACGAGGGTGCCCTCGTCAACCTCATGAACGTCACGACCGACGGCGACTACCAGACGTACAAGGCGAACAACGGCAAGTACGTCCGCGACAACTTCTTCGGCCGCGACCCGCGGACCGCCAAGATGGTCGCCGACTGGAGCGACGACGAGATCTGGGCCCTGCGCCGCGGCGGCCACGACTACCGCAAGGTGTACGCGGCGTACAAGGCGGCGACGTCCTTCACCGGCGCGCCGACCGTGATCCTCGCCCACACCATCAAGGGCTACTTCCTCGGCAGCCACTTCGCGGGCCGCAACGCGACCCACCAGATGAAGAAGATGGCGATCGACGACCTGCTGGCCTTCCGCGACCGGCTCCAGATCCCGATCAGCTCCGAGGTGCTCGAGGAGAACCCGTACCTCCCGCCGTACTACAACCCGGGACCGGACGACGAGCGCATCAAGTACGCGAACGAGCGTCGCCTCGCGCTGGGCGGACCTGTTCCCGAGCGTCGGGACCGGCACGTGAAGCTGAAGCTCCCCGCCGACAGCGCGTACGAGGGGGTCCGGAAGGGCTCGGGCAACCAGCCCGTCGCCACGACGATGGCCTGGGTGCGGCTGCTCAAGGACCTCATCCGCGACAAGGAGTTCGGCGCGCACGTCGTGCCGATCATCCCCGACGAGGCTCGTACGTTCGGCATGGACTCGTTCTTCCCGACCCTGAAGATCTACAGCCCGCACGGCCAGAACTACACCCCGGTCGACGACGAGCTCATGCTCGCGTACCGGGAGTCGACGGCCGGGCAGATCTACCACACGGGCATCAACGAGACGGGCTCCGTCGCGGCGTTCACCGCGGCGGGCAGCGCGTACGCCACGCACGGCGTGCCGATGGTTCCCGTGTACGTCTTCTACTCGATGTTCGGGTTCCAGCGGACGGCCGACTTCCTGTGGGCGGCGACCGACCAGCTCGCCCGTGGCTTCCTCATCGGCGCCACGGCCGGCAAGACGACGCTGACCGGCGAGGGCACGCAGCACATGGACGGCCACTCGCCGCTCCTGGCCCTCAGCAACCCCGCGGTGGTCCACTACGACCCGGCCTACGCGTACGAGATCGCGCACATCATGCACTACGGCCTGGAGCGCATGTACGGGGACGACCCGGAGAACGTGCTGTTCTACCTCACCGTCTACAACGAGCCGAAGCCGCAGCCCGCGGAGCCGGAGAACGTCGACGTCGAGGGCATCCGCAAGGGCATGTACCTGCTCGCCGAGGGCTCGAACGAGGGCGTCGACGCGAGCGCCCCGCGGGCCCAGATCATGGCCTCGGGCGTGGGTGTCGCGTGGGCCCTCGAGGCGCAGGAGCTCCTCAAGAGGGACTACGGCGTCGTCGCCGACGTGTGGAGCGTGACGAGCTGGAACGAGCTCGGCCGCGACGCGATCAAGACCGAGAAGGCGAACTACGACGACGGCGGCGACCGCGTGCCATACGTCACGGCGAAGCTCACCGGTCGTCCGGGCGTCGTCATCGCCGTGTCGGACTACGCCACCGAGATCCAGAACCAGATCGCCAACTACGTGCCGGGCTCGTTCCGGGCGCTGGGTGCGGACGGCTTCGGCTTCTCGGACACGCGGGCCGCTGCCCGTCGCTACCTCAAGATCGACGGCCCGTCGATCGCTGTGGCCGTGCTCCGCGAGCTCGCCGAGGTCGGTGACGTGCCTCGTGAGCTCGCCAGCGAGGCGTACGCCAGGTACCAGATCGACAACGTCACCGCCGGAAGCTCCGGCTCGGTGGGCGGCGACAGCTGAGCACGACGATGGCCGCTGAGAACACTTCGGTGAAAGGCATCC
>DASSQF010000216.1:0-15791 GCA_035702685.1 Propionibacteriaceae bacterium | reverse complement strand
CAAGCTGCGCGCCTCGACCGGGCCGGCCCCGGAGCGCCGCTGAGGCTCACGCCGCGTCGCGGGCCGGCGACGGCCGCACGCCGGCACGGCCGCAGAGTCATGCCTGGTCGGCAGCCGCTCACCCCCATGGTACGAGAATGGTCCCGTTCGCTCGGGCCTGACCGTCGCCGACCAGCGCGCTGATGCACCGAAACTGGCAACGGTGTGCAACGTTTGCATGAGATGCCCTTGTGGGAGTGGAGTGGTTCTCACCGCCTGAGGAGGCCACCGTGACACACGTCGTCGAGGACGTCACCACAGATCCGTCAGCCGCTGTCCTGACAGCCCACACGCCTACCAAGGACCACTTCATCGGCATCGACTCCGATGGGTGCGTCTTCGACGCGATGGAGATCAAGCACAAGGAGTGCTTCATCCCCGCGACCATCAAGTGCTGGCACCTCCAGGCTGCGTCGTCGCTCGTCCGCGAGACCGCCGAGTTCGTGAACCTGTACTCGGACGGGCGGGGCCTCAACCGCTGGGTCGCGCTGCTGCGCGTGTTCGACCTTCTCGCCGAGCGGCCCGAGGTGGCCCAACGCGGCGTCCGCGTCCCCACCGGTAACGCCTTGCGCCGCTTCGTGGCGTCCGGGTACCCGCTCAGCGGTACAGGCCTTCGCCGCTACGCGGCCCTCCACCCCGACCCGGAGCTCGAGGACGCGCTCACCTGGACCGACGAGGTCGACGCCCGCATCGCCGACATGGTCCACGACGTACCGCCCTTCCGTCACGTACGGGAGAGCCTCGTGGCGGCGTCCGCGACAGCCGACCTCATGGTGGTCTCGGCGACGCCGCTCGACGCCCTCACGCGCGAGTGGACCGAGCACGACCTGGCCCGCCACATGAACCTCATCGCGGGGCAGGAGCAGGGCACGAAGGGCCGCCACCTCGAGCTCGCCGCGAAGGGCAGGTACGCGGACGACCACATCCTGCTCATCGGCGACGCCCCCGCCGACCGCGACACCGCGGCGGCGCAGGGTGTCCTCTTCTACCCCATCAACCCCGGCGACGAGGAGGCGTCCTGGCGGCGCTTCCACGACGAGGCGCTGGAGCGTTTCCTGGACGGCCGGTATGCAGGCCCGTACCAGGACGCACTCGTCGCCCACTTCACCTCGCTGCTGCCCCACACACCGTCCTGGCGGATCTGACGGATCCGAAGGATCGAGAAGGAGAATCCCATGCCACGCACCGTCGACCTCCGCGCCCTCCCGTACCGTCTCGACGAGGACGCCGTCTCCTGGGTCGAGGAGACCCTCTCGGGCCTCAGCCTCGAGCAGAAGGTGGGCCAGCTCTTCGTCAACCTCTTCCACTTCGGGCAGGACACGTTCAGCGGCAACGTCGGCAGCAACGCCGAGATCCTCGCGACGTACGGGATCGGGGGCGCCCGCTACCACGGCGGCACGGCTGCCGAGGTCCAGGGCCTCATCAACTCGCTGCAGGCCGCGTCGCGCATCCCCCTGCTCGTCGCCGCGAACACCGAGGCCGGCGGCAACGGCGCCTGCTCCGACGGCACGTACATCGCCACCGGTGCGCAGTGCGACGCCTCGGGCGGCGAGGAGGTCCCCTACCGGACCGGTCTCGTCTCGGGTCGCGAGGCCGGTGCGCTGGGGGTCAACGTCGTCTTCGCCCCCATCGTCGACATCCTGACGAACTGGCGGAACACGATCGTGAACACGCGTGCCCACGGCACGACCGCCGCGGACGTCATCCGGTCGACCGGCGCGAAGGCTCGCGGCATCCGCGACTCGGGCGAGGACATCGCGGTGTGCATCAAGCACTTCCCGGGTGACGGCTCCGAGGAGCGTGACCAGCACCTCGTGCTCGGTGTCAACGAGCTCAGCCCCGAGGAGTGGGAGGCGTCGTACGGCGAGGTGTACCGCCACCACATCGCCGCGGGCGTCGAGATGGTGATGGCCGGGCACATCGCGCTGCCGGCGTACTCGAAGCAGCTCGACCCCAGCCTCGCGGACCGCGACATCATGCCCGCGACCCTGGCTCCGGAGCTGCTCCAGGACCTGCTCAAGACCCGGCTCGGCTTCAACGGCGTCGTGATCACCGACGCCAGCCACATGCTCGGCATGACGAGCGCGATGCGGCGCCAGGACTACGTCCCGCGTGCGATCGCGTCCGGCTGCGACATGTTCCTCTTCTTCAACGACATGGCTGAGGACTTCGGCTTCATGGTCGAGGGGGTGCGCTCGGGCGTCATCACCCCGGAGCGCCTCGACGACGCGGTACGTCGGGTGCTGGGGCTCAAGGCGAAGCTCGGCCTCCCCGCGAAGCAGGCGGCGGGCACGCTCCAGCGCGGCCCGGAGGACCTGGCCGTCGTCGGCTCCGAGGAGCACCTGCGCTGGCAAGCCGAGGCCGCGGACGCCGCGATCACCCTCGTCAAGAACACCCTCGACCAGCTCCCCATCAGGCCGGAGACGCACAAGAGGATCCGCCTGTACTACCTGGACACCGAGGGCGGCGGCATCTACGAGTCGAGCCCTGTCGCCCGTGACACGTTCGTCGCCGAGCTCGAGAAGCGGGGCTTCGAAGTCACCGTCAACGACGGCACCAGCCGGGTGAAGGGCCCGACCCTGGCCTACCGGAACGAGGTGGACGCGGCGATCGTCGTCGCGAACATCGTCGGCTACGCCGGCGAGAACAACTACCGGATCCGCTGGCGCACGCCCATGAGCACGGACTGCCCGTGGTACGTCCACGAGGTCCCGACGGTCATGGTCAGCCTCAACTTCACCACCCACCTCCACGACGCCACCATGGTCAAGGCGTACATCAACGCCTACAACGACAACCCGCAGACGATCCGGCTCGTTGTGGACAAGATCATGGGAGAGTCCGAGTTCCGCGGCCGGTACAACGACCTCGTCTGGACCGAGAAGTGGCAGGCACGGCTCTGAGGACTCCCATCCGCTGAGTGGCAGCACGTCGACCGCCGGTTCCGCTGTGGACCGGCGGTCGCGTATCGGCCGGTCCATGGCGGCGCCTCCTGCATCCAGTGGCACATACGTGCAGGCTGACCGCTGTACGCGACGGTGTGCACGTATCTGCCACAGGATGCAGGTGAGGCAGCCGGAGGCCCCGGCGAGACGGGCGTCACCACCGAGTGGCAGCAGCTCGGCCGGTGGTTCGGGACCGACGCCTGGGCATCTGCCACGGAATGGCGCGGACCCCTACCCTGGTTCTGCGATGACGGACCATACGAGCGACACGTTCCAGGTCGACCTGCGGGGACTGGTCGACCTGCTGAGCAGGCACCTGTACAGCTCTCCCAAGGTGTACGTGCGGGAGCTGCTCCAGAACGGCGTGGACGCCGTGACGGAGCGCGGTACGACCGACGACCGGCCCGCGATCCTGCTCACCGGTGCGGACACGTCCGCCGACGGGCGTATGCACTGCTTCGACGCCGGGGTCGGCCTCGACGAGGCGGACGTCCGTACCTTCCTGGCGACCATCGGGCGCTCCTCGAAGCGCGACGACCTCGGCCTCGCCCGTACGGACATGCTCGGCCAGTTCGGCATCGGCCTGCTGTCGGCCTTCCTCGTCACGGACGAGATCGAGGTCCTGTCCCGCAAGGGCGACGGCCCGGTCGTGAGGTGGCGCGGCCGGGGCGACGGCTCGTACGTGGTCGACCAGGTCACGCCCGACCCGGCCGATCCCCGCGCCCGCTGGCTCGCCGCCGGCCCGGGCACGTGCGTGGCGCTCGCCCCTCGGCGTGGGGAGGAGGAGTGGCTCGCGGGAGACCGCGTCGTCGCCCTCGCCCGCGAGTACGGGCGCTTCCTGCCGTTGCGGGTCGAAGCCTCGACGCGTACCGGGACGACGACGATCGCGCCCGTGACACCCCCCTGGCTCATCGGCGACCCCGGCGTGCGGCGTACGGCGGTGCGGGACCTCGGCGTCGCCGAGCTCGGCATCCCGCCGTTCGCGACCGTACCCGTCAGCGTCCCTGCCGCCGGACTCCACGGCGTGGCGCTCATCCTCGGCAACCCGACCCACTCCGGTCGGCGCCCGGGCAGTCGCGTCTATCTCAAGGGCATGCTCCTCGGTGACGAGATGAGCGGCCTCCTCCCGGAGTGGGCCTTCTTCGCCCGCCTCGTCGTCGACACCACCCAGCTCCGTCCCACGGCCAGCCGGGAGGCGCTGTACTCCGACGAGCTGCTCGCGGACACCCGTACGGCCCTCGGCGACCAGCTGCGCCGCTGGCTCGCGCGCCTGGCCGAGACCGAGCCGCAGCGGCTGACGGAGTTCCTGCAGATCCATCACGTCGCGGCGAAGGGCATGGCGCTGGCCGACGACGAGATGCTCCGCGTCCTGCTCCCGGTCCTTCCGTTCGAGACGAACTCGGGCGAGGAGACCCTGCCCGACCTCGCGCGCCGGAGCACGACGGTCTACGTGACCCGTACCGTCGACGACTTCCGCCAGGTCGCCCAGGTCGGCGCCGGCCAGGGGATGGAGATCGTCAACGGCGGCTACGTGTACACGTACGACCTCGTCCTCAAGGCCGCGGCCGTCCTGCCGGGCGCGCGGGTCGTGCCCCTCTCGCCCGACGACCTCGACGCCCACATCCGTACCGTCGAGGCCTCCCGCGAGTCCGACGTCGCGTGGCCTCTGGGCCAGATGCGCGCCGCCCTGGACCGCCTCGACGTCGACCTCGAGCTGCGCGGCTTCTCGCCCGCCTCCGTACCGGCCCTGTACCTCGACTCGGAGACCGCGCAGGAGCGCCGCGAGCGACGGGCCGTCCAGGAGAAGGCCGACGACACGTGGGCCGCGATCCTGGGTGCGTTCGACGACGGGACGAGCGACCGGCCGCGGCTGCTGCTCAACGACGAGAACCAGACCGTACGGAGGCTGTTGGAGGTCCGCGATCCCGGACTCGCGGCGATGGGCGTCGAGTCGCTCTACGCGCGGGCGCTCCTCATGGGCCACCACCGCCTGCGCGCCGCCGACCTGGCCGCGCTCGACAGGTCGTTCCTGGGGCTGTTGGACCGCGCGATGGGTGGCGACCGTGGCTGAGGTGCCGTCGCCGCGCGCCGAGGTCGACGACTACTTCGCCCTCCTCGCGCAGGCCGAGTCACTGCCTGCCGGCGCGCGCGTCCCCGTGCTCGAGGAGGCGGTGCGGACGGCCGACGCGCTCGGCTACGAGGACCTGGGCGGCCAGTCCCGCCTGCGGCTCGTCCAGGCGTACGAGTGGTCCAACTCCGGACCCAAGATCTTCACGCCGTTCACCTGGCTGTTGCAGCGGTACGAGCAGCGGCGGAGCTGGTTCGACGAGGAGCTGAGGTTCCAGTTCCTCTGGCAGCTCAAGTGGATCACCGGCCACCTCTTCTCGTACCCCGAGGTCCCCCTCGCGCGCATCGAGGAGAACCTCGCCACGATGTACCGGATCTACAGCGAGGCCGGCGAGGGGCTCGGGCCCGTGCACGGCTGTGCGTTCCAGCTCGCACGGCACGTCCGGGGCATCTGGGGCGCCCAGCGCGAGTTCGAGGACTGGCTGGCCTCGGACCGTACCCACCTCAGCGACTGTGCAGCGTGCGAGCCGTCGACCCGGGCCCGCTACCGCGTCCAGCAGGGTCGCTGGCAGGACGCCCTCGACATCGCGCTCCCGGCGCTCGCCAGCGGCACGACGTGCCAGGAGGAGCCGAGCACCCTGTACGCGACCGTGGTCGAGCCGCTCCTCATGACCGGGCGCGGGGACGACGCGCTCGTCGCCCACCGCCGCGGCTGGCGCCTCGCGGCCGACGACGACACCCAGGTCGACCAGGCCGCCACGCACATCCTCACGCTCGCCCGCGCGGGGGCCGTCGACCGCGGCGTCGAGGCGCTGGCGCGCCGGATAGACCTGCTCGAGGCCGGCATCACACCGTACGAGCAGATGACGCTCGCCGCGGCCGGGACCCGGCTCCTCGACGCGGCGTCGGGGCTGTACGGGATGGGCTCGCGCACGATGTCGTACCAGCACCGGGACGTGACGTTCGACGAGCTCCGTCACCTGCTCCGCGGCCAGGCGCTCACGCTGGCCCAGCGGTTCGACGCGCGCAACGGCACGCCTGAGGTCGGCCGCCTCGTCTGGGAGCGGTACATCAACGCGCCCACGCTGCCGCCCCTCCCGCTGCCACCCCCCGTCGTACCCCCGCCTCCCGCGGCTGCCCACGAGCGGCACCCCCTCGCCCCCGACCTGCGCGAGCTCCAGGGCCTCACCGTCGAGCGGCTGTCCGACCTCGTCGAGCTCGCGCTGCGCTACTCCCCGCTCGACGACGTCCGCCTGCTCGCCCGCGAGTGGCAGCGGAGGCGTCACGACCTGCCGGCACTCGTCGAGGCAGCGCCGGCCGAGCGGCTGGAGGCGGCGGCGTCGCTCGAGTACCTCCTCGTGTGGAGCGACCCGGACATCACCGCGGAGGGCGCCGAGCCGTGCGTGCGGTCCGCGGCGACCCTGTACCGCGAGGCAGGCCAGGAAGCGGAGGCCCTCGTCGTCGAGCAGTGGCTCATGGCGCGTTCCGAGCGCTGGGACGAGGCCCTGGCGATGGTCCCGGCGATCGACGCCACCGGCTCCGCCGCCCAGCGGGGGCGGGCGCGGGTCCGGGTGCTGCACGGGGTCCCGGAGGAGCGCCGGTACGAGCTGCTCGCCGAGGTGCGCGCGCTGCCGTGCGCCGTCGACTCCGACCACCAGCTCCGGCGGATCTGGGCGACCGCCCACGGGGCCGGTACCGACTCGCCCGAGGAGCTGTACACGTGGACCGGGCAGGGCCTCGCGATGCTGCTCCCTGGCGAGTACGCCGACTCGGCGGCCGGGCTGCACGTCCAGCGGGCCTTCGCGTGCCGGTTCCTCGACAGGGCCGACGAGTCCGAGGCGGAGCTCGGGCAGGCGATGCGCCTGGCGAGGGCGAGCGGCGACGTCACCCAGGCCGCGGTGCTGCTCGCACAGGGCCGGCTCGCGCTCGGTGACGAGGACACCGAGGGAGCGGAGGCACTGCTCCTCCAGGCGGCCGCGCTGTCCGACCGGGCCCGTGCCACCGACACACTCGCCGACGCGAAGTCCCTGCTCGCCGAGATGTACCGCCACAAGGGCCGGCTGCTCGAGGCGGCCGAGGTGGCCGAGAGCGGTCTCGCGGCCGTCGAGCTGGCCCGCGCGAGCGGCGTCTTCCTCGACAGCAGCATGACGCTCAAGCAGGCCCGCCTCAGCGCCCTCTCCGCTGAGATCTCGGCGGACCTCGAGGAGACCGGACGCGCGACCAGCCTGTTCGAGCGGGCTGCCGAGCTGTACGAGAAGGGCGGCGAGGAGAGCCCGGCCAGCGCGGCGTGGGGGGCGTACGCACGGCTCGTGCAGGCGAGCGACAGCGTGGCGGCCGTACGGGCGTACCGCCGGGCCATCCGGCTCGCCCAGGCGGCGGACGACCAGCGGGCGCTCATGGTGACCCGGCGCCAGCTCCCCATGGCGGTGCAGGACGCGGACGGCCTGAACGCGGCGCTGCGGGAGCTGGACATCGCGTGGACGCTGACCGACGACAACGAGGCCCGCTTCCTCACGGACACGGAGTTCCGCGAGCGGCTCGGCGCCTGGGACTTCGACTTCGAGCGGCTCGACCTGCGCGACACCCGCGCTCGCCTGTACGGGTCGGCCGAGCGGTACGACGAGGCGCTGCTCATCCTCGGCGACGTGCCCGAGCGCATGGCCGAGCAGGGCGCGGAGACGCAGTCCCTCAACTCACGGCTGCTGCGTGCCCGGCTGCTCTTCGCCGCCACACGGGTCGACGACGGGATCGCCCAGATCGAGCACATCATCGGCGTGGTCCGCACGTGGGACGACGGACAGTCGACGGTCACGGACATGGCCGGCATCGGCGCCCGGGCCCTCATGGCCGCGGGCCGCGAGGCGGACGCGGACGCGTTCTGGGAGAAGCACGCCCACTGACCCACCCGACAGGGCTCAGGGACGCCGGCTCTCCCGCCGGCGCCGGTTGAGCCGCTGGATGGTTGCGTACGTGCCGCGGATGGCCTCCATCGACGCGTCGTAGTCGGCCTGGGCCACGCCGATGAACAGGCAGTCGACGACCATGAGCTGGGCGATGCGGCTGCCCAGCGCGCCGGACCGGAACCCCGTCTCGCGGGCCGCGGTCGTGAGCACGATGTCAGCGGCCTGTGCGACGGGCGAGGTGGCGTGGTTGGTGATCGCGATCGTCGTCGCACCGGCGGCCGACGCCAGCTCGTCGAACTCGAGCGTGTCCACGGTCGCGCCCGAGTGGGACAGGGCGACCGCGACGTTCCCCGCGTGGAGGGTCGCTGCGGCCGTCCAGGCGGCGTGCGCGTCCGGCCAGCGCAGGGCTGTGCGGCCGATGCGCACGAGCTTCTGCTGCAGGTCCTCGCCGACGACGGAGCTCGCGCCGACGCCGAAGATGTCGACCCGAGCGGCGGCGCTCACCGCGTCCGCCGCCCTGCGCAGCGACGCCGTGTCGAGCACCTTCGCCGTGTCCGAGATCGACAGCGTCTCGGCGAGGGACACCTTCGCGACGACGTCCTCGAGGCTGTCCGCACGGTCGATGTCGCTGGGTACGGCCGGGAGGCCGGCGGTCTCGTACGACTCCCGCGTCACCTCGCGCAGCACGTCCAGCCGCAGGTCCTTGAAGCCCTTGTAGCCGAGGCGCTTGCACAGGCGGATCACCGACGTGGTGGACGTGTCGCTGAGCTCGGCGAGCTGGGCGATGGCCAGCTCGGCGGTCGACTCCGGGGCCGAGAGGAACAGCTCGGCGATGCGGCGCTCGCTCGGCCGGAGGTCCGGCAGCAGCGCGCGCAGGGACACCAGGGCCGTCGTCTGCCCCTCCTCGCGTGGCTTCACGGCCACCGCAGCCTCCTCGTCGATCGTGCGGTTGCAATTGTGTAACAGCCAGTGGGTAACTCTAGTACCTTCGCCGATCTTTCCGGGTAACTTACTGACCCAGCACACCGGATGCAGCACCCGGCCCAGGGAGGGCCGCCCACGGCGGCTCCGGCCACGAAGGAGAAGGAATGACACGCGGTGCGCGCGTCAAGCGCGGAACTCTCTCTGTGATCGGCCTGGGCCTCGCGGTCGCCCTCGCCGCGTCCGGCTGCTCCTCGTCCACCGGGACGAGCGGGACAGCCGGCTCCCCGTCGCCCAAGGTCGGCGGCAACCTCGTCGTCGGCATCACGACCGACCCCGACAACCTGGACCCGTGGAAGGCCACGCAGTTCCAGGCGGTCAACATCCTCCAGACCCTGTACGGGACGCTCACCGAGTTCGACAAGGACCTCAACGTCGTACCCGGCCTCGCGGAGTCCTGGACAGTCGCGCCCGACGGCAAGACCGTGACGATGAAGCTGCGCCAGGGCGTGAAGTTCTCCGACGGCACCACGTTCGGCTCGGAGGACGTGAAGTTCTCGCTCGACAAGATCAAGGACAAGGCGACGGCGGCGGTCTCCGCGGCGTCGCTGGCCTCCGTCACGAGCGTCGACGCCACCGACGCGAGCACGGTGACGCTGCACCTCAGCGCACCCGACGCCGGGCTGCTCGCGAACCTCGCGGTCATCAACATGGCGATCCTGCCCTCGGAGTCGACCTCGCAGGCGATCAAGACGACCCCGGACGGCACCGGCCCCTTCACGCTCAAGGAGCGCAAGCCGAACCAGTCGCTCACCATGGCGCGCAACGACGCGTACTGGGGCACCAAGACCCCGCTCGACAGCATCGAGTTCCGCATCATCCCCGACGAGACGTCCATCGTCTCCGCGATGCAGTCCAACAACGTCCAGCTCGCGATCCTCAACGACCCCCTCGTCGCCAAGACCGCTACGAGCGGGTCGCTCAAGGTGACGAAGACGGCCCAGCTCAGCTACCACGTGCTGCAGCTCAACGCGAAGAGGCCCGTGCTGTCCGACGTGAACGTACGGCTCGCGATCCAGTGCGCCGTCGACCGCCAGCAGGTCCTCGACACCGCCGCGCTCGGTGAGGGCGAGGTCACCGGACCGATCACCTCCCCGGCGTACAAGTCCGACCCGAACGCCCGGCCCTGCCCGAAGCGTGACCTCGCCAAGGCCGCCGACTACCTGGCAAAGGCCGGCAAGTCCGGAGGCGTGACGATCAAGACGATCGTGTCACAGGGCGAGTACGCGACGTCGGTCGCGGAGGCGCAGAACCTCAAGGCCCAGCTCGCCGAGGCGAAGATCACGCTCGACCTCGAGGTGCTGGCCAGCGATCCGTACGTGAACAAGTGGGTCGCCGCCGACTTCGACGCGGCCGTCGCCCTCAACGGCGGGCGTCCCGACCCGGACGGCATGTACGGGCGGTACTTCACGAGCACCGGCAACCTCAACAAGGTGGCGGGCTACAGCTCGGCCGACCTCGACGCGCTGTTCTCACAGGGCAAGCAGTCCAGCGACCCGAACACCCGCAAGGGCATCTACGCCAAGGTGTCGCAGAACCTCGAGGACAACGCCGCCTGGATCTGGCTGTTCACGGGCTACACGTACACGGTGACCTCCTCCAAGGTGAGCGGGTTCGTGCCGATGGCGAACGGGTCCGTGCAGTTCCTGCGCTCCACCGCGCTGAGCTGATGTGACGGGTACGGGTCCCGGCTGAGGCGTCCGTCCGGACCGCCGGCGCCGGGACCCGTGTCCCACGTCCACGAAAGGCACGCATGTCATCCACCACGTGGCGGAGAGTGGCCCGCCGCATCCTTTCCATGCTGGGCACGCTGCTCGGCGTCGCCGTCCTCGTGTTCATCATGCTGAGGGCCATTCCCGGCAGCCAGATCACGGCGGGCCTCGGCACTGAGGCAGCCGCCCTCACGCCCGAGCAGCGCGCAGCCCTCGAGGCGTACTACGGCATCGACAAGCCGCTCGTGGTGCAGTTCTTCACCTGGCTGGGCAACGTGCTCACCGGCAACCTCGGCTTCTCGTCCAGCTCGCAGGTGAGCGTCGCGAAGCTCACGCTGAGCGCCCTGCCCGTCACGTTCGAGCTCGCGGTGATCTCCATCATCCTGTCCCTGCTCATCGGCATCCCGCTCGGCATGCTGTCGGCCTCCAAGCCCGACTCGCCCCGCGACGCGGTGGGCCAGGTCGTGGGCCTCGCCGGCCTCAGCGTGCCGTCGTTCCTGCTCGCCACGGTGCTCATGTCGTTCCTGTCGGCGCAGTTCGGCTTCAACCCCAACGGCGAGGCGTACGCCACCCTGCTCGAGGACCCCATCCGCAACCTGCGGCAGATGCTGCTGCCGTCGCTCGTCCTGGGGTTCGGCATCGCGGCGCCGATCATGCGGACCACCCGTACAGCCCTGCTCGAGGTGCGGTCGCAGGACTTCGTGCGGACGGCGCGCGCGAAGGGCGTGGGCCCCCGCCGGCTGCAGGTCCGGCACATCCTGGGCAACGCCCTCGTCCCCATCGTCACGATGACCGGCCTGCAGTTCGGCTACCTGCTCGGCGGCGCCGTCGTGGTCGAGCAGATCTTCAGCCTGCCGGGGATCGGCCGTCAGGTGCTCCTCGGCATCCAAGCCAAGGAGTACGCCGTCGTCCAGAGCACCGTCCTCATCATCGCCCTGTCCTTCGTCCTCGTGAACCTGGTGACGGACATGCTCTACCGGATCATCGACCCGAGGGTGCGTGCGGAATGACCATCGACGTCGTCGACACCACCGAGCCCCTGCCCGTCAGGCCCGGGCAGCGGATCCGCCTCCTGCTCCGCAGTCGCAGCGGCATGGCCGGCCTCGTCATCGTGGGCGTGCTGCTCCTCGTGGCCCTCGCCCATGCCGTCCACCTCGTCGGCTACGACCCGCTGACCCAGACGGCCTCGATCCGGCTGCAGGGTCCCAGCGCGGCCCACCTCTTCGGCACCGACCAGTTCGGGCGCGACGTGTTCTCCCGCGTGGCCGCCGGCGTCGTCAACACGACCCGGATCGCGCTGGTCGCCGTCACCGTGGCGACCGTCGTGGGCACGGCTCTCGGCGTCGTCGCCGGGTACTACCTCAAGGGCCCCGACGCCGTGATCAGCGGCGCCACGAACATCCTCTTCGCGTTCCCGCCACTGCTGCTGGCCCTGTCGCTGGCCTCGGTCATGGAGCGCAACTGGTTCACGGTCGCCGTCGCCATCGCCATCGTCTACATCCCCATCTTCATCCGCGTGGCCCGCGGCCCGGTATTGAGCCTGCGCGAGATCGAGTACGTGCGTGCGGCGGTCAGCACGGGTCAGAGCCGCTTCGCCATCATGCTCAAGCACGTCCTGCCCAACATCACGTCGATCATCATCGTGCAGGTGTCGCTGTCGCTCTCGTGGGCCGTGCTCACCGAGGCGTCGCTGAGCTTCCTCGGCCTCGGCACGCCGCCGCCCGCGCCCTCGCTCGGCTCGATGATCTACGAGGCGAGGACGCTCATGTACGTGGCGCCGTCCACGATGATCGCTCCCGGCGTCGTCGTCGTCCTGCTCGTCGTGGGGCTCAACCTCCTCGGCGACGGCCTTCGCGACGCCCTCGACCCCAGGAACCGAGGTGTCTCGTGACCGACGTCAACGAGGTGGACGACCCGGCCGACGCCGGCGAGCTGGCGGACCTGCTCACAGAGTCCGTCGACCCCCGTTACGCCGGCCTGGACACGCTGTCCGTACCGGCGCTCGCGCGGCTCATGAACGACGCCGACCACACCGTGCCCGGCGCGGTACGGGCCGCGCTGCCTCAGATCGTGCCCGCGATCGAGGCCATCGCCGAGCGCATGGCGGCCGGCGGACGCCTCCTGTACGTGGGCGCCGGGACCCCCGGACGGCTCGGCGTGCTCGACGCCTCCGAGTGCCCGCCGACGTTCAACACGGCCCCCGGACAGGTGTCGGCGATCATCGCGGGCGGTACGGACGCGCTCCTGGTCGCCATCGAGGGGGTCGAGGACGACGCCGAGGCGGGCGCAGCGGCGATCGACGAGGCCGGGATCGGCCCGCTGGACAGCGTCGTCGGGATCGCTGCGAGCGGCCGGACCCCGTACGTGATCGGAGCGGTCGCCCGGGCCCGCGAGCGGGGCGCCCTGACCGTCGGCCTCTCGTGCCACTCCGGGGCGCGGCTCAGCACCGCCGCCGAGCTGCCCATCGAGGTGATCGTGGGCCCGGAGTTCATCTCGGGCTCCACCCGGCTCAAGTCCGGCACGGCCCAGAAGCTCGTCCTCAACATGATCTCGACGATCACGATGGTGCGGCTCGGCAAGACGTACGGGAACCTCATGATCGACGTGCGCGCCACGAACCACAAGCTCCGCGAGCGCGCGCAGCGCATCGTGGCGCACATCACGGGCGCGACCAGGGAGGACGTGTCGGCGGCCCTCGACGCGGCGGACGACGACATCCGCGTCGCCGCGCTCATGCTCGCCCGTACGGAGTCGGCCGAGGCCGCCTCGGAGAGGCTCCGCCGCGCCGGCGGCAACCTACGCACAGCACTGGAGGGGACCTCATGAGGGTGATGGGACTGATCTCGGGCACGTCCCACGACGGCATCGACGTCGCCGTGGTCGACCTCGAGGCGGAGGGCGACGTCCTGCACGGGCGCGTGCTCCACAGCGACTCCGTCCCGTACGACCCGGCCCTGCGCGCCCGGCTCGTGGCAGCGCTGCCGCCGTCCCCCACGACGCTCGCGGAGATGTGCCAGCTGGACACGCTCATCGGCCAGGCCTTCGCGGACGTCGCGGCAGCGGCGGCGGACCGGGTGGGTGGTGTGGACGCTGCCTGCTCCCACGGCCAGACCGTCTACCACTGGGTCGTGGACGACCACGCGCTCGGCACGCTGCAGATCGGCCAGCCGGCGTGGCTCGCCGAGCGGCTGGGCCGACCCGTCGTCGCGGACGTCCGGGCCCGCGACCTCACGGTCGGAGGGCACGGCGCCCCCCTCGCCTCGTACCTCGACGCGCTCCTGCTCCGCGGGCACGGCGGTGTTCCTGCCGCGCTGAACCTCGGGGGCATCTCCAACATGACGGTGGTGACCGACGAGCGCGTGTACGCGTTCGACATCGGCCCGTCGAACGCGCTCATCGACGCCGTGGTCCTCGCTGAGGGGCTGAACCCGGCCGGGTACGACGAGGACGGCCGGCTCGCCGCGAGCGGCACGGTCGATCCCGACCTTCTGGCCCTGCTCCTCGACGACCCGTACTACGCGCTGCCCGCGCCGAAGAGCACCGGCAAGGAGCACTTCCACCTGGCCTTCGTCCGCGAGCAGGTGGCGCGGCTCGGTCACGACATCAGCACCGTCGACCTGCTCGCGACGCTCACGGAGCTCACGGTCCGAACGGTCGCCGACGCGGTGCGGGCCGCGGGCGTCACGTACCTCGCCCTGTCCGGTGGCGGCTGCCACAACCCGCTCATCGTCTCGGGGCTCCGAACCGCCCTGCCGGGCGTCGACGTCGTGACGACGCAGGACCTGTCCGTGCCCACCGACGGCAAGGAGGCGATCCTGTTCGCCGTCATCGGGTGGTGCACGCTCCACGGCATCCCCGCGATCGTGCCCGGGGGTACGGGCGCCCGGGAGCCGCGCATCCTCGGCAGCATCACGCCGGGCAGCGGCCCCCTGCAGCTCCCCGAGCCGTCCGGACCGATCCGGTCCATCGTCCTCGGCGGGCCGCCGGCGTGACCGTCGAGCTGCGTACCGCCGTACCGGACGACAGGCCGGGCATCGTCCGCGTCTTCCTCGACTGCTGGCGGCAGAGCTACCGGGGCGTGCTGCCCGACCGGCTCGTCGACGGCATGAGCGACGAGGCGGCCGACGACCTGTGGGGCAGCGCCCTGGAGGCGCCCGATGCGACCGTCGTGGTCGGCGAACGGGACGGCGAGGTGCTGGGCGTGACGCGGTACGTGCTCGACGGGAGCACCGGCACCGTCCACTCGCTGTACGTGTCGCCCTCGGCCCGCGGGCTGGGCCTGGGCAGGCGGCTGCTCGAGCGGGCGGCTAGCGACCTCGCCGCGCAAGGTGCGGACGCGGCGGTCCTGTGGGTCTTCGCCGACAACGCGCCGTCCCGCGGCTTCTACGCGGCGTGCGGCTGGCTGCCCGACGGCGTGACGCGAGTCCAGGAGGAGTTCGGCGAGCCGGAGGTCCGGCTGCGGAAGGCCCTGGCATGAGCCGGCTCGACCTCGAGGCCGTCGGCGGCGCGGCGGAGGCCGTCCTCGACCTGCCGGACGGTCCGCTCGGCGTCGCGCTGGGCCTCAGTACGGACGCGGGCACGCGGATCGAGGCGGTGGGAGCCGCCGGCTCGAGCGGGCGCGCCGTGACGCGCGGGAGCCGGTTCGACGTCGCCTCGGTCACGAAGGTCGTCGCGACGACCAGCGCGATCCACCGGCTGGCCACGCTCGGCGAGGTCGGCCTGGACGACGAGCTCAGCCGTTTCGTGCCCGGCACGGCCTGCGCGGCCGGCACGACGCTGTCCACGCTGCTGCTGCACCGCGCCGGCCTCTGGGAGTGGCAGCCGCTGTACCTGGCCCGCACCCCGGAGGGGCGGCGTCAGGATCCCTTCGCCGCTCTGGACGCGCTCCCGCTCCGGTACGAGCCGGGACGACAGCGCGCCTACTCCGACCTGGGCTTCATGCTGCTGGGCCGCGTGGTGACGGCTGTCACCGGGCTCCCGTTGGATGACGCCGTGGCTGAGCTCGTCGTACGGCCGGTCGGGCTGCAGGACACCGGGTACGGGCCCGTCTCGGGCGACGTCGTCGCGAGCGCTCCCGACGAGGGGATCGAGCGCGAGATGGTGCGGACCGGCGAGCCGTACCCGGTCCTGTACGAGCAGGGCGA
>DASSQF010000215.1:0-8476 GCA_035702685.1 Propionibacteriaceae bacterium | reverse complement strand
CGAGGCGGCGGTGGTACGCGAAGCGGCCGTCGTACGAGAGGCTGCGGCTGTACGCGAAGAGGCGGCTGTACGCGAGGCGGCCGAGCTCGTGCCCCGAGCGCCGGTCGCCGGCGACCCGCCGCAGGCCGCGGTGCGAGAGCTGCCGGCGAGCGCGGCCAGTACGAGGGATGGCGCGTCGGGACCGCAGCTTGCGCTCCTGGTTGCCGCTGGTGCAGGCCTCACTGTAGGTGCCGTCCTGGCGACCCTGCTCGGCCGCAGAGACTGACCCCACACTGCTGCGCGGCTGGGACACGACGGGCTCGCCGCCTTTTCGTACCCCAGCCGGGTCGTGAGCGACCGTGGGCCTGGGTGGAGGCGATCTGCGGTACGAAAAGGCGGATCCTCGCCACGACACGTGCCGAGCTCCCGACCCGTACAGAGCCCCTCCCGAGCGCGTCAGGTTCTGCGGATCCCCGCGGCGACGCGGTCGAAGCGGGGCTTGTCGAGCTTCTCGGCACGGCCCCGGATGTCGTCGGGGTGGATCCGTACGATCCGGTCCACCCGCACGCGGGACTGCCGCCGCCGCGGGTCCCACGCTCCGGTGCCGAGAGTGACCCAGTGCCCGCTCTGGCCGGCGTCCGAGTCCGCCAGCGCGAGCACGACCCCGAGCAGCCAGTCCCCGTCGCGTCCGATGAGCAGGACCGGGCGGTCCTTGCCCTCCTGGTGGTCGTCCTCCTCGGGGACCCAGGCGGTGACGACCTCGCCCGGGTCGGGTGTCTTGCCCGTGTGGGGCGCGTACGTGATGTGGGGACGGCCCTTGAAGTCGCCCGGGTACCGGATCGAGAGCTTCGGCGCGTGACGGTCGTCCGACGAGGGGCGACGCGCGCCCGATGCGCGGCGGACGGTTCCCGTCGCCTGGCGCGCGGCCGTACGCAGCACGTCCTTCGCGATCCGGTTCAGCGAACCGAGGAGCTGGTCTGTGAGGGAGGCCACTTACGCCTCGCGCCTGTACCGGGGCTGGATCCCGTACCGCACGTTGTCGGCCCAGCCGCGGCGCAGCACGGGCGCGGTCCGGATCGAGGTCCACGCGACGAAGTACGGCCTCACCTGCGGCAGCCAGAGCAGCCCTGCACCGAGGGCGATGGGAATGATCGCGAAGGTCGCGAGCGGGTTGAGCAGGTACGTGAGGCCTGAGATCGCAAGGGCGACCAGGCCTCCGATCCGGGTCCACTGCCGGCCGTTCCAGGCGTTGTACGCGATCGTGCAGGCGCTTGTGGCGACGAGCGCGCCGATCGCACCGATCGTCAGCACCATGACGATCGTGAGGAACGAGACGGGTTCGGGCTTGGTCCACTCGAGGACACGGGCTGCGGCGTGGTAGCGGGTCACGCTCGCCGCATCCCAGAGGACCTTCACCAGACCGATGGACGAGACGACCGCCCCTGTCACGAGCAGGGCGGCGGCGATGCCGACGAGGACGGGCCGCGCGGGTTCCCCGGTACGCCTGCTCACGGGGTACGTGCCGACCGCGGGCTTGGGCGGGGCGAGCACCTCGATCGCTGGGTGCACACCAGGGTCGCCGAGGTGGTCCTCGGAGACCTTCACCTGGTCAGTCATCGTGCTCCCGTCGACGCCGACCAGGGTACAAGGCGGCGATGTGGCCGGGCCGTGATTCGCCCGGCACACATCGCGCAGCCTCGGGTCACTGCTTCATGGTGCCCGTCTCGAGGAACCGGACGTGCCAGCTGAGGGCCTTGCGCAGGTCGTGAGGCGTGTGCTGGCCGTTGGCAACCTTCTTCGAGCACTCGAAGTACTCGGTCAGGGCCGCCTGGTAGTCGGGGTGGACGCACTTGTCGATGATCTTCAGCGCGCGCTGCTTGGGCGAGAGGCCACGCAGGTCGGCGAGGCCGCGCTCGGTGATGATCACCTGGACGTCGTGCTCGGTGTGGTCGTGGTGGCTGACCATGGGCACGAAGCAGGAGATGTCGCCGCCCTTCGCGGTGGAGGGTGTGACGAAGCAGGAGATGTACGCGTTGCGCGTGAAGTCGCCGGAGCCGCCGATGCCGTTCTGCATCTTCGAGCCCATGATGTGCGTCGAGTTCACGTTGCCGTAGATGTCGGCCTCGATGAGCCCGTTGCACGCGACGACGCCCAGCCGGCGGATGTTCTCCGGGTGGTTCGAGATCTCCTGCGGCCGGAGGATGATCGAGTTGCGGTACCGCGCGGCCTCGTTGTTCATCTTCTCCGCGGCCTCCGGCGACAGAGAGAAGGCCGTCGCGGACGCCGCAGTGATCTTGCCGGCGTCGATGAGGTCGACCATGCCGTCCTGGATCACCTCGGTGAAGCTGTACATGTTCTCGAAGGGCGAGTCGAGCAGGCCCGCGAGGACGGCGTTGGCGATGTTCCCCACGCCCGACTGCAGCGGCAGGAGGTTCTTCGGCATGCGCCCTGCGGCGACTTCGCCCCCGAGGAAGTCGATGAAGTAGCCGGCGATGGCGCGGGAGTCGTCATCGAGCGGCTTGAACGGGGTGTTCCGGTCGGTCGCGTCGGACTCGACGACGCCGACGACGCGGTCCCAGTCGATCTGGAGCGTCGTCTGGCCGATGCGGTCGTCGGCCTTGACGAGGGGGATCGGGACGCGGTCCGGTGGGAGGCGGGTGCCGTAGTAGATGTCGTGCATGCCCTCGAGCTCGAGCGACTGCCACGAGTTGACCTCGAGGATGATCTTCTCGGCCTTCTCGAGGTACACGTTGTTGTTGCCGACCGACGAGGAGGGGACGGCGGTGCCGTCGTCCTTGATGGCCGTGACCTCGATCACCGCGACGTTGAGGTGACCGAGGAAACCCTGGCGCATGAGGATCGCGGAGTGGGACAGATGGATGTCCGCGTAGTCCGAGATCCCAGCGTTGATCTTGTTCCGCATGATCGGGTCCGACTGGTACGGAGCCCGGAACGAGATCCCGTCCGTCTCCGCGAGCGCGCCGTCGAGCTCGGGAGCCGTCGAGGCGCCCGTGAACACGCCGATGCGGAACTCGTCGCCGCGCGCGTGCGCGGCCTTGATCCGGGTAGCGAGCGCTCCCGGGACGGCCTTCGGGTACCCGGCGCCCGTGAAGCCGGAGAAGCCGACGTTGTCGCCGTTGTCGATGAGCGCGGCCGCGTCGTCGGCCGACATGATCTTCGACTTGGCGGCCTCGTAGAAGATGCGAGACATGAGTCCCTCTCATCCCGGCGCGCACCGCGCGCACTGATCTCGGTGACGTGATCTGACGCGCTGACACTACTAATCGGCTGGCGAACCGAAGTGCCCAGGGGGGTATTGATTAGGGGTTTTGCTCGACGCCGAACTACTTCGGGTGGGCGGCCACGTACTCGGCCATCGTGTCCGTCTGGAGCGCGTGCCCGAGCGCGGCGACCCCGGCGGTGTCGACGAGGTCGATGGACTGGCCGTCCGCGCTCGTCCCGAACCCGGTGATGGGCGCCTGCAGCGAGATGATCTGGTCGCCTCCCTTGATCCGCATGGAGGTGGCGAGGTCGATGATCACGCTGTCCGTCATCCCGGCGTCGACCTTCACGTACTGCGCCACCGACTTCATGACGTTGCCCAGCATGACGGGGTTCGCGAGGACCTGGGGCGTGGCGACCTTGAGGGCCAGGGCCTTGATGAGCGCGCGCTGCCGCAGCGCGCGGTCGAGGTCGCCGTTGGGCAGCTCGTACCGCTGCCGGGAGAACAGCAGGGCCATCTTGCCGTCGAGGTATACCTGACCCTTCGGGTACGTGTACGTCGCCCCGGTCGTCTCGTCCTTCGCGGTCGACGCCACCGGGTTGTCCACGGTCACGCCACCCACGACGTTCACGAGGTTGACGAAGTCGTCGAGGTTCGTCGTCACGACGTGGTCGATGTGGGCGCCCGTGAGCCCCTCGAGGGTCTGTACGGACAGTGCGGTGCCGCCCCACGAGTACGCCGCGTTGATCTTGGCCTGGCCGTGGCCTGGCACCGTCACCCACATGTCGCGCGGGAAGGAGACGATGTAGACCTTCGAGCGGTCCGACGAGATGTGCACGACCATGAGGGAGTCGCTGCGGCCGTTCTCCTTCGGGATCCAGTCGTCGGCCCCGATGAGCACGATGTTCATGGCCGGCAGGGCGCCGGGGGCTGTCGGCGTGGCGACCGGCGGCCGATCCACGTTGACCGGGAGCGCGTCGGGCTCGCGGGGGATGTTGGACAGGGACTGGGTAGCCGTCCGTGCGAGGTAGCCCACGATCCCCACGGCTGCCACCGCGAGCACGGCGACGCAGATCGCGAGGACGATGAGGGCACGCCGCCGTCCGCTCCGACCCGTGGCCGCGGCCCGACGGGGACCTGCGTCGGGCGCCTCGCTGCCGGCCGGGCGCCAGATCGGGTTGTCGGTCATGTCTGCGTGATGCTCCCCCCGCGGCGGAAGCTTTCTGCCTGAGCGTCAGGCTGTCGCAACCGGGCTCGCACGCGGCTGCTGCCGCAGGTGGGAACGGTTGCGGTGAGGGGTCTTCCGTCCGACTGGGTCCTATTGTTGCGCGGCGCGGTAGTCCAGGAGAAGGCAGTCCCCGGCCACGTCGCCGTGGGGTGGCGAGCGAGTCATCCGCTGCGCATGCCGTGGCCTCGGCGGGAAGCCCCTGGGATAGCGTGTGCCCGTCAACGGAGCGGAAGGGCGCACGAGGGTGAAGGTGGCCGTCATCGGCGCCACGGGCTTTGTCGGCTCAGCGGCTGCTCGAGCCCTCGAGAGCCGAGGGGTCACCGTCGTACATGTCACTGCTCCCCGGCTCCCTGCGATGCCGGCGTCCGAGGCCGAGCCGTACATCGCGTCCTCCCCAGCCCACCTGGGCCACCTAACGAGCACCCTGCGCGGCGTCGATGCGGTCGTCAACGCCGCCGGCCTCCCGGACGCGTCCTCCACCGACTCGGAGGCGCTCATCGCCGCCAACGCGGTGCTGCCGGGGGTCGTGGCGGCCGCGTCCGTACGAGCCGGCGTGCGTCGCCTCGTCCACGTGAGCAGCGCGGCCGTACAGGGCCGCCTTCCCGTCCTCGACGACACGGACGCCAGCGACGCCTTCTCCGACTACGCGCGGTCCAAGCTCCTCGGCGAGCGCCTCGCCCGTACGTTCGGCGAGGGGAGCGTCGTCACGTACCGGCCGGCGGGCGTCCATGGTCCCGACCGGCGCGTCACCCGCCTGGTCAGCCGTGTCGCCTCGAGCCGGCTCGCCTCCGTCGCGTCCCCGGGGACCTCGCCGAGCCCCCAGTCCCTCGTCGAGAACGTCGCCGACGCTCTCGCCTTCCTCGTGACGACCTCGCTGATCCCCCCGGCGACGGTCACCCACCCGTGGGAGGGCCTCACCACCGCCGACGTCATGGAGCTTCTGGGCGGCCGGAACCCACGACGCGTGCCCCGCCCGGTCGCCAGGGCGGTCGTGGGCGCGGTACGGACGGTGAGCCGGCTCGTACCGGGCCTCGCGGGCCAAGCCCGGCGGCTGGAGATGCTGTGGTTCGGGCAGCGCCAGGCGACGAGCTGGCTGGAGAGGGCCGGCTGGACCCCGCCGCTCGGCCGCACCGCCTGGGCCGAGCTGGGCCGTACTGTGCGAGGACAGGTGTCGTGAAGGTCCACCTCAACCTCCAGGCAGCCCCCAACCGCACGTCCGGCATCGGCGTCTACACCCACGAGATCGCCCGCCGCCTGGCCGGACGGGCCCACCTGGACCTCACGGGCGGCTTCAGCTCGCTGAGGACCCGTACCGTGCCGCTCTTCGACGCGTACGGCTTCCCGGTCCGCATCTCGCACGTACCGGCCCGCCTCCTCTACGCCCCGCCCGCCGGGCGTCGCCTGCCACTCTCGTACAGCGCTCTCATGCACGACCGCAGCGACACCTCGGTGTTCTTCGCGAACGCCCTGCCCGCCGCGCGCCTCCGTGGCCGCGTCGTCGTGGTCGTCCACGACCTCATCCCGCTGCGGATCCCGCTGGAGCTGCCCGGGATCGTCGCCAGGTACCGCAGGCAGCTCGAGGACATCGGCGACCGGGCGGACGTCGTGGTCACCGTCTCGCAGGCATCGAAGGACGACATCGTCGCCGAGACGGGCATCGGCCCCGAACGGGTCGTCATCGTGCCGAACGGGATCGACAGCACGGCGTACGCACCCATCCTCGACGAGGCCGCCCTGGCCTCGGTGCGCGAGCGGTACGGCCTGCCCGACCGGTACGTCCTCTACTTCGGGGGCACCCGGCCGTACAAGAACGTCGCCCGCCTCGTGGAGGCCTACTCACGGCTCAGCGGCTCGCTCCGGGACGAGGTGAAGCTCGTCGTCACGCGCCAGGACCCGGAGCTGCAGGCCCGTGCGGCGGCCCTCGACATCGCCGACTCCGTCGTCTTCACGCCGCCGGTCCGCGACGAGGACAAGGCCGCCGTGTACCACCTCGCCGACGTCTCGGTCCTCGTGTCGCTGTACGAAGGGTTCGGCATCCCCGTCATCGAGGCGATGGCGGCCGGCACGCCGGTCATCGCGTCGAACGTCTCGTCCCTGCCCGAGGTGTGCGGTGGTGCGGCACTGCTCGTGGACCCGCTGGACACGGACGCGCTCGCGTGCCGGCTCGAGGAGGTGCTCGACGACCAGGACCTCCGTGCCTCGCTGAGCACGCGGGGCCTCGCCAACGCGTCCCGGTACAGCTGGGACGCCTCCGCGGACCTCTTCGACACCATGCTGACGGGCGACCCGGCCCGGGTCAGCTAGCGGGCGGCCTGCGGAGCAGGTGGGTTCGGAGCACGTCGCGGGCGTAGGCGAGGTGCGGGCTGCGTCTGTACACGAGCCAGCCGACCAGCCCCACCACGACGGCCGTGGACAGGGTCCCGAGGAGCAGCGCGAGGACGCCGTGGACGCCCATGGCCCTGCTGACGGCGAGCGCGCCGCACGTGGCCACGAGCGTCGTGAGGGCGTAGCCGATGAGGTCCCGGAGGTAGTGGCTCATCCCTCGGTCGAGCGCCCGGCGCATCACGACGAACGGCTCCCACCACAGGTTCGTGGCGATCGTGCTGAAGGTCACGCTCAGGAGAGCGCCCGCGATGCCGAGGTGGAAGCCGGTGAGGAACAGGACCGACAGGGCCACGCTGAGGACGGCCTCGACGACCGACTTCCACCGGATGGCCCAGAACAGCCCGCAGGCGTTGATGTACGTGATCGCCGTCTGCCGGATCCCGTACAGGAAGAAGTTCACGACGACGAGCATCGTGACGGGCCCGGACAGGACGTACTGCGCACCGACCCAGACCGTGATGAACGGGTTCAGCAGGACGGCGAGGAACGCGGTCGATGCCCCGACGAGCAGGAAGTTCATGAAGAACAGCCGGTCGAACGCCAGCGACGACGCCTCGCGGGACCCTGTCGCCGTGAGGTTGCCGACACCCGGGGCGACCGCGGCGATGCCCTGGGCCACGACGACGTTGACGATGCCCGTGATGAGGAGGTAGTTCGAGTACAGCCCGACCGAGACGACCCCGACGAACGCCGAGATGAACAGGGAGGTGCTCGCCGAGACGGCCGCCGAGCCGAGCTTGCTGTAGACCATGCCGGTCACGTTCCGTACCAGCCCGCGGCGGACTCCCGGCTCCAGCCGAGTGCCCCTTTGGAACAGGACCCCAGGGAACATCCGGTGCGCCTGCCGGGTGATCGCGACGTTCGAGGCCACCTGGCACACGGCCTGGATGACGAGGAACAGCAGGAAGCTGTGCGTCCAGACCAGTGCGCCGACCTGCAGGACCGCCTGGACGAGCGCGAAGCCCGTGCGGTTGAGGACGTCCAGGTGGCCGTTCTGGCTGGCAATGAGCAGCGAGCGGCTGTACGAGATGAAGTAGCTCAGCACCGAGTTGCTGAGGTAGACGAGGTACAGCAGGACGAGGTGCGGGACCGCGGGCTCGCCCTTCATGAGTGCGCCGAGGAACGGCACGACGGCCGCTCCCACGACGGCGACCGTGACGCCGATGACGCGGTACGCCTTGGCGTACGCCCCCATGAGCGCGGCGAGCTGGGCCCGGTCGTCCTTCGCCAAGGGTCCGTACAACGCATACGTCATGGCCGTGCCCACGCCCAGTTCGGCGAAGGACAGCACCGCGAGCACGTTGGTGAACAGGCTGTTGACGCCGAGGTACGTCGCGCCCAGCGTGTAGATGAAGACGGTCCTCGTGATGAACGCGAAGACGGTCGAGAGGATCTGCCCAGCCGCGGCGCTGCCGGCGTTCCGTACGGCCTTGCCCGTGCGCGTCGTGACGGTCATGACGCGCGCACCTGCCTGTCGGTGAGCACCGCGTGGAACTGAGCCCGTGCGGTCTCATTGGTCGTCGGACGGTTCGCGATCGACGCCCGGAGACGCTTCAGCCGGCCAGGGTCCGCCATCAGCCCGGACACGGTCTCCACGAGCGAGGCTACGGTGACGTCGGTGAGGACCCCGTTCTCCCCGTCGTCGACGACCTCGGGGGCGG
>DASSQF010000214.1:0-9832 GCA_035702685.1 Propionibacteriaceae bacterium | reverse complement strand
ATGCCCGAGGGCGCGGACGGCACGGTCGACCTCGAAGTGCGGAGCGAGTTCGACTCGGACACGCCCCGTACGCCGCCGGGCTACAGCCGTACGGTCATCGGCTCGGACGACTACCTCGTCGCGCTGCCCCCCGACCACGAGCTCGCCGAGTGCGACGTCATCCAGCTGGCGGACCTCGCCGGCTACGACTGGGTGGAGTACGACTTCCGCGACGACATCTCGACTGAGATCATCAAGCACGCCTGCTCCTCGGCCGGCATCACGCCTCGCCACGTGGCCCGGGCCGAGGACCACGTCACGGGGCTCGCCTTCGTGGCCGCGGGCATCGGCCTCGCCCTCGTGCCGGCCCTCGTGGCGTCGTGGTCGGGCTTCGACGTGCGGTACGTACGGCTCGTCAACCCCACGCCCCAGCGGCGGATCGTCGCGCTCATGAAGGACTCGCTCCGGACGAACCAGGCAGCCCGCCGTACCGTCGAGCTGCTCGTCGACCTGGGGGCCGAGCTGGCCGACATCGACCCGTCCGACTTCCCGGCCCGGTGGTGACGGGAGGGTCCCGAAGCGACCCCATCTCTGTTCGCGCGTCAGATCGTTCGTCGTGCTGACGATCGGCGAGAACTAGGATTCCTCCATGGCAGAGCTCCGTGCACCCACCGATGTCCTGGCCTACCTGGTCAAGCAGGCCCATCAGCAGCTGAACGGGCTCGTCGATGCCGCACTCGAGCCGGTCGGCGTCGACCGGAAGGAGTTCGGAGTGCTGGAGGTTCTCGCCCGCAGCGAGCCGCTGTCGCAACAGAGGACCTCGGCGACTGTCGGCATCGACCCCACCACCATGGTGGGCCTCATCGACACGCTCCAGGCCAAGGGCCTCGTGACCAGGACGCCGGATCCGGCCGACCGGAGGCGCAACGTCATCCAGCTCACCGCCAAGGGCCGGGAGACCTGGCTGGCCGCGGGGGCCGCCTACCTGGCCGCGGAGGACGAGTTCCTCGCGCCGCTGAGCGGCCCCGAGGCCGAGCAGTTCCGCTTGTCGCTCGAGGTGCTGCTCGGCGCCGGCACTCCGGGAGGCGTCAGTCGAGGGCGAGCCGCAGGCCGAAGCCGGCGATGACCGTACCGACGACCGCGTCGATGCCGCGGACGACCCGGGGGCGCTCGAGCCAGGCGCGCAACGAGCGGGCCAGCAGCAGGACCGTCCCCAGCCACAGGGTCCCCTCCGCGACGTGCACGGCGGCCAGCGAGAGGCCCCACGTGAGGTGCGGCGCCTCGGTCGGGATGAACTGGGGAAGGATCGCGAGGTAGAACGCACCGACCTTCGGGTTGAGCAGGTTGGTGAGCAGCCCCTGCCGCCAACCGGCCCCGAACGTGTCCGTGACGCCGGTCGAGACCGTCACCTCACCCACGTGGCCGCGGAACGCCGACCAGACCAGACGCAGGCCCAGGTAGACGAGGTAGGCCGCCCCGACCAGTCGCACGACGGTGTACGCGACCTGCGACGCCGCCAGCAGCGCGCTGACGCCCACTGCGGTGAGGGCGCCCCACGCCAGGACGCCGCAGCCGATGCCGAGGACAGCGCCCCAGGCCCGTGCCCGGCCGGCGACGGCGGCGGACCTCAGCACGAGGGCCGTGTCGACGCCCGGGGTGATCGTCAGGAGCGCGACGACGAGGGCGAACTGCCACAGGGCGTGGAGGCTCGGGACCATGCGCCGATGGTACGGGCGCTCCACCGCCGGTCCCCGGACGTCTCGGCGCCCGTGTGCGAGGCTGGGCGGCATGGGCGAGATCATCGTCGTGAGCGGGCCGCCCGGGTCCGGCAAGTCGACCACCGCGGCGACCGTCGCCGACCGGTACGACCCCAGCGTGCTCGTGGTCGGGGACGCCTTCTTCTCGTTCCTGCGACGCGGAGCGGTCCAACCCTGGCTGCCCGACGCGGACGAGCAGAACCGCACAGTCCTCGCCGCGGCCGCGGCGGCCTGCGGCCGGCTCGCGCAGCGGTACACCGTCGTGTACGACGGCGTCCTGTGGCCTCCGTACGCCGCCCTGTTCGCGGCGGAGGCCGGGACGGCCTTCCACTACGCGGTCCTCATGCCGTCTCTCGACGTGACCCTCGACCGGGTACGGACGCGCAGCGACCACCCCTTCGCCGACGTCGCCGCCGCGACGGACATGTGGCGCTCGTTCTCGACCGAGACAGGCTCCGTCGTGACCATCGACGCGTCGGGACCGGCTGACGCGATCGCGGCCGAGGTCGTCCGGCTCGTCGAGGCGGGCACCATCCGTACCGGCGGCTGAGGTCGGTCCTCAGCACCGGAAGACCACCCGCCGCGACGCCGAGGTGCGGCCTGCGGGTCTCGGCAGGCGACGGCTGCGGCCGGCGCTGCCCTCCTCAGACCGTCGGCCCGGACCGAGCCCGGACCCTCGTCCCGTACCGCTCAGCCCACGGCTGGTCCGCCGCCCAGCTCCCGAGGAGCCTGATCCGGTCCTCCGACGCGGAGCCCGGCTCGGTCGTGTAGATGAGGAGCTGCAGGCCCGGGTCCTCGGTGACCTCGAGGCCCTCGAAGCTGAACGTCAGGTCGCCCACCACGTGGTGGTGGTAGTTCTTCACGCCGGTCCCGTGACGCCGTACGTTGTGAGCCCCCCACTTGGTCCGGAACTCCTCGCTGCGTGTCGACAGCTCGCCCACGAGGTCGTGGAGGTCCTTGTCGCGGGGGAACCGGCCCGCCTCGCCGCGCAGGATCGCGACCGTGATGTCGGTGGCCTTCTCCCACTCCGGGTAGAAGGACCGTGCGGCGTCGCTGAGGAACGCGAACCGGGCCAGGTTGGGCGTGCCGTCAGCCATGGCGTACGCCTCGTCGAACACGGCCCTGCCGAGGAGGTTGGTGCCGAGGATGTCCATCCGGTCGTTGCGCACCATCGCCGGGCAGCTGATCGCGTCGAGCGCCGCCTGCAGCCCAGGACGGATCGACATGGGCCGTCGGGGACGACGCCGCACGATCGACCCCCCGCTCGCGGCCCTCGCCAGGTCGAAGAGGTGCCCGCGCTCCGCCTCGTCCATGTGGAGCGCCCGCGCGATCCCCTCGAGGACGCTGTCCGAGACGCCTGTGAGGTTCCCCCGCTCCACCCTGGTGTAGTACTCGACGCTCACCCCGGCGAGCATCGCCACCTCGGACCGGCGCAGGCCCGGCACGCGCCGGTCACTGCCTCCGAGCAGGCCCATCCCCTCCGGCGTGACCTTCGCACGCCGGCTCACGAGGAACTCCCTCACCTCTTCACGGTTCTCCACGGCACGACCGTAGGCGGTGTCCGTCGGCTGTGGGAGGTACTGGCATGACACGTCAGACGAGGGGCTCCCTCTCGGCCCGCGCGCGGCGTGTACTGGTGCTCGACACCGACGATTCGAGGACGAGATGACGGACGAGCACCCTGACCGACGCTGGCAGGACGACGTCCTGGCGAGCATCGACGCCGCGGACGACCTGCACGTGTCGCCGCTCCGTGAGGACGGGGTGAGCTTCGGTACACCCACGTGGATCTGGTGCGTCGTCGTCGACGGCGAGCTGTTCGTGAGGCCGTACCACGGCCCTCGCTCTCGCTGGTACGCGGCGGCGATGGCCCGGCCCGAGGGCCGGATCCAGGCGGCGGGCCGGACCCACGACGTCACGTTCGAGCCGGCCCCGGTGGACCTCGCCGACCCCATCGACGACGCGTACCGGGCCAAGTACGCCACGAGCCCGTACCTGCCCGCCATGCTCGCCGAGCAGGTGAAACGTGCGGGCGTTCGCATCCGGCCGTCGCACCCGACGGCCGGTACCTCAACCACGACGCACTGACAAGGAGTGACCATGCACACACGGACTCTCGGACAGGATCTCGAGGTCTCCGCCGTCGGGCTCGGCTGCATGTCGACGACCGGCGGCTACAGCGACCACCCCGACCACGACGAGATGGTCGCCATGGTGAGGGGCGCTGTCGACCTCGGGGTCACGTTCTTCGACACCGCCGAGGTCTACGGGCTCGGCGCCAACGAGGAGCTCGTCGGTGAGGCGCTGGCGCCCATCCGCGACCAGGTCGTCATCGCCACCAAGTTCGCCGAGGACATCGACCACGAGGCGGGGCAGCGCCGCGGACGGATGCTCCTCCCGGACGAGGTGCCGGCGGCGCTCGACGGCTCCCTCAAGCGCCTGGGGGTCGACGTGGTCGACCTGTACTACCAGCACAGGGTCAACCCGGCAGCGCCGATCGAGGAGTTCGCCGGCGTCCTCGGCGAGCTCATCACCGCCGGCAAGATCCGCCACTGGGGCATGTCCGAGGCAGCCGAGGCGACGATCCGGCGGGCCCACGCTGTGACCCCCGTGACGGCGATCCAGAGCGAGTACAGCCTGTGGTGGCGGCGCCCGGAGGAAGGCGTGCTCGGGGCGTGCGAGGAGCTCGGCATCGGCTTCGTGCCGTTCAGTCCCCTCGGCAAAGGCTTCCTCACGGGCACCGTCGACACCTCGACGACGTTCGAGAAGGGCGCCGACATCCGGGCGACGATCCCCCGCTTCGAGCCCGAGGCGCTCGCGCACAACATGTCGATGCTCGAGGAGGTCCGTGCGCTCGCGGAGTCCAAGGGCGTCACCCCTGGTCAGGTCGCCCTCGCCTGGCTTCTCGCCCGGAAGCCGTGGATCGTGCCGATCCCCGGGACCACGAAGCCGCACCGGCTCGCCGAGAACGCCGGGGCCGCAGACGTCGTGCTCACCGACGAGGAGGTGGCGCGGCTGACCGCGGCGTCGGACGCCATCGAGATCATCGGTGGCCGGTACCCGGACGCCCTGGAGGCCCAGACCAACCTGTGATGGGAGACTCCTGGGCGTGCTGACCGTGACTCTGCCCGACCAGGAGCTGCTCGACCGCCTGAGCGACCTGCGCGACGACGTCGAGCTCGTGCTGTGGGACCTGCTGGAGCCACTGCCCGTCGACGTCGCCGAGCGGGTCCGAGCCGTTCAGATCGGCCACTACTGGGCCGCTCCCGAGCGGTGGAAGCGGCTGTACGAGGTCCCGAACCTCGCCTACGTCATGCTGCCGTCAGCGGGATTCGAGCACGCGGTCCCCCGCATCCCGCCCGGGGTCACGCTGTGCAACGGCCGAGGCGTGCACTCCACCGGTACCTCGGAGCTCGCGCTCGCGCTCATCCTTGCCTCGCAGCGCGGCATCGTCGACGCGGCTGCCGCCCAGCGCGAAGGGCGCTGGCACAACCCGCCGCTGAGGTCGCTGGCCGACCGCCGGGTGCTGGTCGTGGGCGCCGGGTCCGTGGCACACGCCGTGGTGGACCGACTGCGGCCGTTCGAGGTCGACATCACGCTCGTCGCACGTACGGCCCGCGACGGCGTCCACGGCATCGACGAGCTGCCGACGCTGCTGCGGACGGCCGAGATCGTCGTGCTCACCGTGCCGGGCGGTAGCGGGACGCGTCACCTCCTCGACGCCCCCAGGCTCGCTCAGCTCCCGGACGGCGCGCTCGTCGTCAACGTCGCGCGGGGGTCGGTGGTCGACCAGGACGCGCTCGTGGCCGAGCTGGTCTCCGGCCGGCTCCGGGCGGCGCTCGACGTCACCGACCCTGAGCCGTTGCCCGCGGACCATCCGCTGTGGCGGGCGCCCAACACGATCATCACCGCGCACCAGGGCGGGAACACCGACGCGACGTACGGACGGGTCGAGGCGCTCGTACGGCGCCAGATCGGACACCTCCTCGCAGGCGAGGAGCCCGAGAACATCGTCGCGCGGCTCTAGGAGCGGGCCGCGGCCACGTACCGGCCGCTCGAGGCAGCCGGTCACCACGGTGCCCGCCCTCCGCCTATCCCCCTGTGCGGACGAGCTCCGGCGCGGATCCTCGCAGCGGGTCGACCGTCCGGTCCCTCCACAGCAGGGCGACGTAGACGAGGTCGAAGACCGAGCACAGGAGCCCCACCACGAGGATGAACGGCCGGTACGTGAGGACGCCGAAGAGGACGGTCGGCGCGAGCGTGCCGAGCCACTTCGACACCGCGATGAGCAGGCTCTGGCCGCGTCGCGAGCCGCGCGCGACGTACATGGCGATGAACAGCCCCGACATGAGCAGGTTCTGGAGGAAGGCCGAGTAGCTCGGCCCTCCCGACGGGCCGAACTCGATCCGGAACATGACCTGGACAAGGGCGGACGCGACAACGACCAGTCCGACGAAGGTGTAGAAGACGGGGCGGGAGACGTGCGGGAACTCCCGCGGCCCGTACCGCACGACGGTGTACAGGATGGCGAGGTCGCCGCACGCCCAGACCAGGTTCACCCACGTCTGGACGTCAGCGCCGCCGGCGAAGCCGAGCACCGTGTACAGGACCTCCCACGCGATGTTCAGCCCGAAGGCGGCCAACGGCATGGCGTACGTCCGCTGCCGGATCCCCAGCCGCACGGCGTCCACGTACACGAGGGTCCACGCGACCCCGCTCACGAGTGTCAGCACCAGGCTCGCGCCGCTCATGGCCCCTCCTCCGCGTCGCCAGCGACTGTACGGCGGGGGCGGGCGGAGGGACAGGTGCGCGTGCCCTCAGGTCGCGCTCACGAGGACCGGCCGTCACCGACCCGCGCCGTCACATGCCCGGTACGAACGCGGCGGCGACGTTCGTCAGGGTGAAGAGGCCCGCGATCGTCACGCCGATCCAGGCCGGGACCATGCCGCGCCGCTGGCCCTCGCGCCGTGCCCGCCGCCCGAAGATCCAGGCGGCGATCCCCGGCAGGGCGAACACCACCAGGGCGGGGACAGTGCTCGCGAGGATCACCCACAGGGGTGGCATGACGCTCGTCCCCACGTCGTAGCCGAACAGTGACGACAGGCCTTCCCCCACGCCGAACGCTGCGGGGAAGGACAGGATGAAGCCGGCCAGGCACAGCCAGGCGATCGCCGCGTCTCGCCGGCCCTTCGCGTCGCTCGAACCGTTCATGAGCGCTCACCTCTGATCCTCACGCTACGCCGTGCCTGCGGATCTCAGGCGCGAACGGCGGGACGGCGGTCGTGCGCTCCTCGCTCAACGCCTGCTCAGGCCGAGGGTCGCAGAAGGTCCCCCGGAAGCTGCTCGATGAGACGCAGCCACAGCTCGCTGGCTGTCGGGTAGCTGGGTACGGCGTGGCGCAGTGTCTCTATCGGCACCCTGCCCGTGATGGCGATGGTCGCTGAGTGGAGGAGCTCCCCGGCCTCCGGACCCACGAACGTCGCGCCCACCACGAGGCGCGCCCGACGGTCGACGACGAGCTGTGCGCCGCCCTCGACGTCGTCGCGGAGCAGCGCGGCGCCCGACGCGGCGTTCCACGGTACGTGCGTGACGACCACGTCGACGCCGGCCCTCCTGGCCTCGGCCTCGGTCAGGCCGACGCTCGCGACCTGGGGATCGGTGAAGATCACCTGGGGGACGGGCACGCCGTCGGGCACCGGCTGCGCCTTCCGGCCGGTGGCCACGTCCGCGATCTGCTCGCCGAGCACCCGCGCCCGGTACTTGCCCCAGTGCGTGAGCGGCGCCTCGCCGCTCGCGTCGCCCACGAGCACGAGCCACGACGGGACGTCGCCAGCGAGGGCCTTCTCCGCGTCCAGCCCCACAGCGGCGAGGCCCACGTCGTCGAGCCTCGGTGTGCGGCCGATCGCGACGAGGACCTCGTCGGCCGACAGCGGGCCTTCCGTCGTCTCGAGAACGACCGGACCTCCGTGCACGCGTCCGAGGCCGGTGTCCTGCGGGTCCTCGCGGCCGCACTCCGTGACCTCGACGCCCAGCCGCACGTCGACGCCTGCGCTCCTCAGCGCCCCCAGCACGATCTCGCTCGCGAACGGCTCCAGGCGCTTCAGCAGGCGGTCTCCGCGGCTGAGCAGCGTGACCGACGAGCCGAGGGCAGCCATCCAGGTTGCCGCCTCGCAGGCCACGACGCCTCCCCCGACGATGACCAGCCGGGAGGGGACCTCCTCGACCCCGGTGGCGTCCCGCGAGCCCCAGACACGGCGCCCGGCGTACAGGTCGGGCAGGGTCGGCTCGCTGCCCGTGGCGACGACGACGGCGTGCCGAGCCTCGAGCACCCGCCGGCCGTCCGGAGTCTCCAGCTCGACACGCCGCTCTCCGGCGAGACGCCCCGTACCCCTCAGCACCGTGAGCCCGACGCTGTCCGCCCAGTCCACCTGGCCTGTGTCGTCATAGCTCGACACCCACTCGTCACGACGCGCGAGCAGGGCGCGACGGTCGAGAGCTGTCCCCGTGACTCCGGGCAGGTGCGCCGCGGTCGACGCCACCTCCACCGGCCGCAGCAGGGCCTTGCTCGGGATGCACGCGTAGTAGGAGCACTCTCCGCCGACCAGCTCACGCTCGATGAGGGCACCGGTGAGGGACGTGCCCTGGGTCGCGTACTGGGCCACGTTCTCGCCCACAGGACCCGCTCCGATGACGATGACGTCGAAAACCTCGGGGTCTGCCATTCGCCCAGTATCACTGTGCTCCCCCACGACAGGGGTCACGACCGCGTCGTCCCACGTGCCGCCCGGGCGACCGCAGTGAGGGCGAACGACCCCGACGGCATTCCCACCCGCTCGTACATCAGCCGGCGCAGCGCCTCCCTGTCCTCGGGAGGCTTCGCGACGAGGTACGCGCCGGCCGGTCCGATGCCGGCGAGGATGCTCGACCACAGCTCCTCGAAGCTGTCGTACGTGGATGTCACGCTCAGCGTGGTTTCCTCGACGTCGTCGAGTCCCGCCGACTGCAGAAGGGCGAAGAGCTCCCGCTCGCGGCCGAAGCGCATCGTGCGTGCCTCGTCGGGCGCGTCGGGCCACAGCGTGAGGGCGGCTCCCCAGAAGGCGTGCAGCATCTCCATGCCCTGCTCGAAGTCCCACACCGCGGCAGCCACGGTGCCACCGGGCCGAACCACCCGAGCCATCTCCCGCATGCCCTGCTCGGGGTCGGAGACGAAGTGGAACACGAGCTGCGCGACGCCGACGTCGAACCCGTCGTCGTCGTACGGAAGGGCCTCCGCGGCACCCTGCCGGACCTCGAGACCCGGATACCTCGCCCGGGTGGCGGCTACGAACTGCGGTGTGGGGTCCGCGGCGGCGACGGCGGCGATGCCGAGCCTCTCGATCGCCACGCCAGTGAACGCCCCCGGGCCGCAGCCGACGTCGAGCAGGCTCTGTCCGAGCCGCAGGTTGCAGAAGTCCGCGAAGACAGGCGCCAGGCGTGTCGAGTAGCGGCCCATGAACGCGTCGTACGCGTCCGCGGGAGCCTGGAACGTACGGACGCCTTCAACCTCAGCCATGCCCCGCTCCTCGTTCAGCCGTGTGCGCAGAGCCTCATCCAGGACGCGCGCGACGTCAACGGGTGCGGGGATCGAGCCTTCTCCGGATGCGCCGCGAAAGGGCACCGAGGACTCAGCGACGCCTCAGAGCGCGCCCTTGGACTCCTCGCCTGCGGGAAGGGGTACGAGCCGGGCCACCTCGGTGGGCGAGGAGACGAGCCCCTTGAGCGACGCGTTGAGCGCGGCGACGGCCTCGCCCTTCCCGTGCGCGTCGAGCAGGGCGACGGTCTCCCACTTCTCGATCATGACGATCGTGCCGTCGGGCGCGTCGTGGATCGCGTAGAGCAGGCATCCAGGCTCGCGGTGCACGGCGGCGATCGCCGGCCGGAGCGCGGCGACGACGGCGTCGTGGCCCCCCTCGGCGGGATGGAAGACAGCCGTGACGACGACGGGATCAGAGGCGTTCAAGGTGCTGGTCACGGCCCGACCGTACAGGAGCGTGCTGCCGTGCCGGTGTTCCCCGCGAGCCTCATGGACGTGTGAGTCTGCCCTCGCCCTGGGATCG
>DASSQF010000213.1:0-6421 GCA_035702685.1 Propionibacteriaceae bacterium | reverse complement strand
ATGCCCGAGGTGTAGCTGAGGATCAGCAGGAACGCGAAGGGGAAGCCGCTGAGGACCAGGGACAGGAAGACGCCCCAGTAGTTGTACGTGAGCTTGAGCGGCGCGGACGTGAGGTGGACCATCATGAGGAAGCGGTTCACCCAGCCGGCGTTGCCCAGGAAGTTGAGCAGGCCCTCGGCCGTGAGCACCGTCCCCAGCGTGATCGGCACGACGAGCATCGTCGTGACCGCCCGCTTGCCCGGGAAGCGACCCCGCATCCAGTACGCGAACGGGACGGACGCCAACGTGTTGAAGAGCGTGGCGGGGATGGCCAGGCGCAAGGTGAGCCAGATCGTGCTCCGGTAGTACGGGTCCCCGAAGAAGAGCGCGTAGTTGCCGAAGACTCCCGTCGCTCCCTTGCCGGGGGTCAGGGACAGGCTGAGGCCGTACAGGAACGGGTAGACGAACAGCGCGACGACGAACACGACCGCCGGGAGCAGCAGCCACAGCGTCCGGTCGATGCCCTTGTCCGCCATGCGGTGGCGCCAGGAGGAGGAGACCTCCACGGGAGGCGGTGCGAGCGGGACCGTGCCGGCCGACATCAGGAGGCCCCTTCAGCGACCGCTTCCGCCGACACTCCCAGGTCGGGCACCCGGGTCACCGTGTTGTCGTCCGTGAAGGCGAGCGTCCTGTCCGCGTCCGCACCGACGCGGACGCGGCTACCCGGGCGGAGATCCTGCTCGGTACGGATGGTGAGGCTGAGCCCGTTGGCCAGGCGCACCTCGGCCACGAGCTCGCGACCCTGGTACTCGACGACCTCGACGAGCCCGTCCGCGACAAGCCCGTCCGAGGTCCCGTCAGGCCCGAGAACCTTGAGGTCGTCGGGACGGACGCCCACGATCGTCGTGTCCCCGACGGCGAGGTCACCCATCGCCGTGGCGTGGACCGTGAGGCCTGACACGTCGACCGTGACCTGCCCGGCACTCGCCTGCGAGACCTGCCCCTTGAGCAGGTTGCGGTAGCCCATGAAGTCCGCCACGAAGGCGTTCGCGGGTCGGCTGTACAGCTCCCGCGGGGTGCCGATCTGCTGCACGCGGCCCAGGCGGAGGACGACGAGACGGTCCGCCAGGCTGAGCGCCTCCTCCTGGTCGTGGGTCACGTACACCGTCGTGAGGCTGAGCGCCTGGTGCAGCCGACGCACCTGGGTGCGCATCTCGAGCCGCAGCTTGGCGTCCAGGTTGCTCAACGGCTCGTCCATGAGGACGAGCGGCGGCCTCAGCACGATCGCACGGGCGATCGCCACGCGCTGCTGCTGCCCGCCCGACAGCTGGCCGGGCAGCTTGGACGCCTGGTCCTCGAGGTGCACGAGCTCGATGGCCTCCGCCACCCGCTGGTTGATCTCCGCGGCCGGCGTCTTGCGCATCTCGAGGCCGAAGGCGACGTTCTTGCGGACGCTCATGTGCGGGAACAGGGCGTAGTTCTGGAACACCATCCCGAACCCGCGCTTCTCCGGGCGCGTCGTGTCGATCCGCATGTCGTCCTGCCAGATCGAGCCGTGCGTCAGGGGCAGCAGCCCCGCGATGCAGTTGAGGGCGGTCGACTTCCCGCAGCCCGACGGACCGAGCAGGGCGATGAACTCGCCCTGCTTGATCGTCAGGTTGAGGTCCGTCAGCGCGTTGGCCTGGCCGAAGCTGCGGCCCACCCCGTCGAGCCGCAGCTCGCCGAACTGCCGCGCGGTCGTGACCGGACTCGTCACTTGGCCGCCTTGGAGCCGGCGATGTTGCGGTTCCACATGTCGAAGGCCGCGACCATCGCCTCGTACGGGAGGGGAACGGCCTTGGGGTTGTCGGCGATGAGCTTGTCGTACTCCGGCCGGCCGAACTTGGCGATGACGTCCTGGCTGTCCTGGGGCGCCATCTGGGGGGTCACGTCCTTGATCGCGGGGCCGGGGTAGAAGTAGCCCTTGTCGTAGGCCTTGGCCTGCTGGTCGGGCTTGAGCATCCAGGCGATGAGCCGCACGACCGCGGTGAGCTGGTCCTCGGAGACGCCCTTCGGGACGACGACGTAGTGGGCATCCGTGACCCACTTGAAGCCCTTGAGCGTGCCGACCTTGGCCTCGGTCGGGACCGTGCCGAGGGCGCGCGGGTTGATGTCCCAGCCCGTGGTCGACGCGATGATGTCGACGGATCCGGAGGCGAGGTCCTTCATGGTCTGGGTCGTGCCCGAGGGGTAGACGCTGATGTACTGCCCGAGGTCCTTGAGGTACGCCCACGTCTTGTCCCAGCCCTTCGCCGGGTCCATGGGGTCGGAGTCGCCCAGGATGTACGGCAGGCCCATGAGGAACGTACGGCCGGGACCCGAGTTCGCGGGCTGGGCGTACTCGAACTTGTTCGGGTGGGCCTTGGCCCACGCGAGCAGCTCGTCGGCGCTGGTCGGGGGCGTCGAGACCCTCGCCGGCATGTACTCGATGAGCGGCCCGGACGGGTAGTACGTGATGCACACGCCGAAGTTCCCCGCGAGCGTCTGCATCTTGGCGGCCGGGTCGAGGTAGTTCTTCATCCCCGACAGCACGCTCTCGTTCGCCGGCAGCAGCGGCTGCCAGATGTTCTGCGACAGCCCACCGGCGAGGCCGTCCGTGCCGGTGAGGACCATCGCGATGTCGAGGCGGCCCGCGTCCTGCTGCGCCTTGATCTTGCCGACGAGCTCGGGAGCCTTGGCGGCCGAGGTGGTGATCGAGCTCACGATCTCCGGGTTCTTCGCCTTGAAGTCGTCGATCATGCCCTGCGTGAGCTGGAGGTTGCCGGCGACGTCGAGGATGTTGAGGGCGACCGGCTTGGACGGCTTGTCGGGGACGGCGCTGCTGCCCTGGGCACTGGGACCGGCGTTCGGCGCCGCCGGGGCGCCGCAGGCCTCCAGCGCCACAGTGCCGATGACGGCCGATGCCCCGATGAGGACGGAACGGCGAGCGATGGTCATGGTTGTCCCTTTCTGTGCTCCGGCTCGAGGGCCAGAGGTTCTCCGGGCTCGGCGATGAGCCCCCGCGGGCCCGGGGCTTGGGGTTGTCCAACCGGCGGTGTCCGTACGCTCGCGAGCCTCCTCCCGCTGTGGGACTCCTGTCAGCGATTGCCGACGTTTGCCATGTGCATCTCGCCGACCCCGTCCACATGCGCGCTGACGAGGGAGAACAGCCGGACCGGTGGGGGCCGGGACGGGTCGTGCTCCATGCGCCGGGACCCGGGATGCGGTAGGACAGGTCGTACTGCGCGGCGCCACGAGACCCGCAGGAACCGCTGAGGAGCCAGGACATGCCGGACCGCGTCGTCACCGCCGAGGTGCTCGTCTCGAGCCCCACCCGCAACTTCGTCACCCTGCGGGTCACGACGTCCGACGGCCTCGTCGGGCTGGGCGACGCCACGGTCAACGGACGCGAGCTCGCCGTCGCCTCGTACCTCCGCGACCACGTCGCGCCGCTGCTCGTCGGCCTCGACCCGTCCCGGATCGAGGACGTCTGGCAGTACCTGTACCGGGGCGCCTACTGGCGGCGTGGCCCGGTCACCATGGCAGCGATCGGCGCGATCGACATGGCCCTGTGGGACATCCTCGGCAAGCGCGCGAACCTGCCCGTCTACCAGCTCCTCGGCGGTCGGGTCCGCGACGCGGTCCCCACGTACGGGCACGCGTTCGGCTGGGACATCCCGGCCCTGCTCGATGCCGTGGACGTGCACCTGGCGCGCGGCGCCAGGCACATCCGTGTGCAGTCCGGCGTGCCCGGTCTCGACAAGGTGTACGGGGTGTCGAAGGACCCGAGCTACGAGCCCGCGGGGCGTGCGGCACGGCCGTCCGAGGAGCGGTTCGACGCCGACGCGTACATCCGGCACGTCCCGAAGGTGCTGGCGGCCGTCCGCGAGAGGGTCGGCGACGGCGTCCAGATCCTCCACGACGCGCACCACCGCCTCACGCCGACCCAGGCCGCCCGACTGGCGAAGGCCGTGGAGCCGTACGACCTGTTCTGGCTGGAGGACGTCACACCAGCGGAGGACCAGGAGGCGATGCGACTGGTGAGGAACGCGTCGACAACTCCCCTGGCCATCGGCGAGGTGTTCAACACGATCTGGGACTGCCAGTACCTCATCGAGAACCGGCTCATCGACTACATCCGTACGGCCGTCGTGCACGCCGGAGGCATCAGCCACTCGCGCAAGATCTACGCCCTGGCGGAGGTCCACGGGGTCAAGGCCGGCCCGCACGGCCCGTCGGACATCTCCCCCATCGCGCTCGCGGCGAGCATCCACATGGGCGCCTCGACGCACAACTTCGGCGTCCAGGAGTACATGGGCTACGCGGACCTCGTCCACGAGGCGTTCCCCCACGCCTGGACGTACGACGACGGGGTGCTGCAGCCGGGCGACGCACCCGGTCTCGGCGTGGACATCGACGAGGACCTGCTGCGCTCCCACCCGTACGAGACGGCCTACCTGCCCGTCGCTCGTCGCATGGACGGCTCGGTCCTCGACTGGTGATGACCGGGGCGGCGACACGCGCCGCGTTGCCTGCCCCCGTCATAATGCGGAGTCGTGAACGTCTCGGTCGTCATCCCCTGCTACCGCTCGCGCGACACGCTGCCCGAGCTGGTGACGCGGCTGCATGCCTCGCTCGGGGAGGTCGCCGAGGAATACGAGATCCTGCTCGTCGTCGACGGCTCGCCAGACGACACGTACGCGGTGGCCCGTCAGCTGGAGATCCAGGACTCGCGCGTCACGGCCGTCCTGCTGAGGCGGAACTACGGTCAGCACCACGCGAGCCTCGCGGGGATCGAGCGCGCCCGGTACGAGCTGACCGTCCTCATGGACGACGACCTCCAGCACCGTCCGGAGGAGATCCACCTCCTGCTGGACCCCCTGCGCAGCCCGCTCGTGGACGTCGTCTACGGCAACGCCGTCGACGAGGAGCACAGCCTGTGGCGCAACGCGACCAGCCAGGGCGTGAAGCGCGTCATGGAGCTCATGGGGCTGCACAACGCCCGCCTGTTCTCGTCGTTCGTCGCCTTCCGTACGGACCTGCGCGACGGGTTCGGCTCGGTGTCCGGGTCCGCCTACATCGACGTCCTCCTGGGCTGGTCGACGAACGCCGTCATCGCGGTGCCCGTCCGGATGGACTCACGAGACCAGGGCCGGTCCGGGTACACCTGGCGCTCGCTCGTCCGGCTCGCCTGGGACATGACGACGGGTACGGCCCAGGCGCTCCGCTTCGTGACCGTCCTGGGCTACGCGGCCTGCCTCCTGGGCCTGGGCCTGCTCGTCTTCGTGGTCGTCAGCTACTTCAGCTCGGACGTGACGCCGGTCGGCTGGGCGTCCCAGGCCGCCATGACGGCGCTCTTCTCGGGTCTGACGATGCTGAGCCTCGGGGTGATCGGCAACTACGTCGGGCGCCTGTACATGAGCGCCCAGAACCGGCCGATGTACGTCGTGCGGCTCCAGGGACGGCCGGACCGAAACGTGGGCCTGCCGTCCGCGCTGCCCGTCGCCGAGAGCTCGGAGGCGGAGCGTGACGCCCTCGCGGAGGCTCAGCGACGACACCAGGCGCAGCGGAGCTGAGGCCCGCTGCGGAAGCGGACTGGACGGTGGCTCTCGCCTCAGCGGCGCGGCCGGTACGAGGTCACGCCCTCGATGACGCGGTCGACGTCAGCGTCGGTGAGGCCGGCGTAGAGCGGCAGCCTGACCAGCCTGGCCGCGCGGTCGTACGCCACGGTGCACGGCTGGGGGGCCCGACCGAACGCCTGTCCTGCGGGAGACTGGTCGAGCGGCTGGTAGTGGAACGTCGCCACGATGTCGCGCTCGCGCAGGTGCGCGATGAGGCCGTGCTGGTCAGCCTCGGACGGCATCACCATGACGTACAGGTGTGCCGGGTGGACGCGCTCGGGCGGGACCCACATCAGGTCCACGCCCCACGCCGACGCCCAGTCCCTCAGCTCGACGGCGTACCGGGTCCACACGTGCATCCGCCTCGCCTGGATGTCGCCGAACCCCTCCAGCTGCGCACACAGCACGGCAGCGAGCAGGTCGCTGGGCAGGTACGACGAGCCCTCGTCCACCCAGGTGTACTTGTCGATCTCGCCGCGCCAGAAGCGGGCACGGTTCGTTCCCTTGTCGCGGATGATCTCGGCTCGGGCGAGGAGCTCGGGGTGCTGGACCAGCAGCGCCCCACCCTCGCCCATCGCGACGTTCTTGGTGTCGTGGAAGCTCTGCGCACCCAGGTCGCCGAACGTGCCGAGGTGCTGTCCGCGGAAGGTCGCACCCAGCCCGTGAGCGTTGTCCTCGACGACCGCGAGGCGATGGGCGGCCGCGACCGCCAGGAGCCTGTCGAGGTCGGCGGCGACACCGCCGTAGTGGAGGATGAACATCGCCTTGGTCCTCGGCGTGATCGCACGCTCGACGGCGTCGGG
>DASSQF010000212.1:0-5990 GCA_035702685.1 Propionibacteriaceae bacterium | reverse complement strand
CCGGCCGTGAGCGGGATCGAGTACCGCTCGCCCTTCGACCCGGCCCAGCTCACCGTCTGGGTCCGCAGGCTGAAGCTGGCGTAGGCCGGGACGAGGGTGAGGTCGGGCAGGACGGTGTCGACCGCGTGCCCCTGAGGCTGCAGCACGAACCGGCCCGGGTTGGTCGACAGGACCTCCGCGAGCGTGTACTCGGCGGGGGTGAAGGTGTCCGTGAACTCCTGGCCCAGGTTGTACGCGGGGTAGCAGATGGCGCCGCCCGAGTGCTCTTCCTCGGAGATGCCGAACAGGTTCGCCGCGTAGCTGATCTGGGTCTTCACCTCCTTCTTGCAGTAGCCGAAGTAGTTGTCGGCGATGATCGTGACGACCACCCCGCGCTCGTCGCGCGCGACCGCCTTGAACGCCTGGCCGCCGTTGTACAGCTCGTCCGCGCTGCTCCAGCACATTCCGTCGCGCTTCTGGCGCTCCGTCGCGTCGGCGATGTTCGGCAGGCCGAGGTCCTTCTTGGTGAGGCCCGTAAGGTGCGGCGCGAGGATGACGCAGCCGGTGTGGCCGGTCCAGGTCTTCGGGTCGAGCGAGGCGTCGTTCTCCGGCAGGTACGGGTCGCCGGCGTTGCCGAAGATGCCCTCCACGAAGTCGAGGTTCGCCACGAGGCCGCCCGGCACGATGAACCGGGTCTCCATCGTGCGGTCGACGGGATAGTCCGGAGTGGCCGGTACGACGAGGGGGCGCAGCAGGAGCGAGACCCAGGTACGGGCGGGCTCGGGGAACGTCGACGTCCACGGCAGCACGAGCGCGTCCGCCGGCGGCCGTAGCGCGGCCTCGAGGAGGCGGGCGAACGTCGCGACCGGTACGGCGAGCTTGTCGTCCTGGATCGGCAGGCCACCCTCGGCGATGTGGAAGACGCCGGCGGTCGTCCGGCGGTCGTTCGCCGGGTTGTGCAGCACGCCGTTGGCGAGGCGGTAGCTCGACAGCAGGCTCGACGAGAACTCGTCCGCGTCGCGCGGCAGGCTGAGCTGGCGGGCCAGGCCCGGCTGGTCCAGCACGAGGGTGCGGCGGGGGAGCTTGGGCTGTACGGGCGCGTCCGCGAGGTACGAGTCGAGGAACGCCTGGATCCGGCGGTCGGCGGCACACGGCCGGTCGGCGAGGCGGCGAGCCTGCTCCCGGTTCCGGGCCAGGATCGGCGTCACGAGCTTGAACGCCTCCTCGGCGTCCGCACCCGCCGGCAGGGGAAGCCCCTGCAGGGCGAGTCGGAGGATGAGCGCGTCAGTCGTCCCGGCAGCCATGTCGCCATTCTTGCCGTGGGTGGGTGGCCCGGCCACGGCTGCCCGCACTCCGGGCACGCCCGGGGTCCCACCGCGACCGGGCAGGTTCTCTCCCCGGAGCGCACAGGCCCTCTCCGGGAGCGGACAGGTTCCCTCCCGGTGCGGACAGGCTCGCTCCCGGCGCGGACAGCTTCTCTCCCGGAGCGAGGGGGCCGCCATGGCAGCCTGCGAGCGTGCCTAGAGTGGAGTGACCCTGCGGGAGGAGACGGTGTGAGGGTGCGCGGACCGAGGCGGACGGGACTGGTGGCGCTGTGCGCGCTGCTGGTCGTGGCGGCAGTGGCGAGCGCCTGCACGGGCTCGACGAGGACCAACCGGACGACCGATCCGACGCCCTCGTGGGCGACCCCGAGCGTGAGCCCGTACCTGACGGGCGTGAAGTCCGACATCTCGTACGGACCGAGCGCGTCCCAGAAGATGGACATCTGCTATCCGCCGACGCGGTCGCCGAGCACGGGCGCGTTCCTGCTGATCCACGGCGGGTCGTGGGCCACGGGCGACAAGAAGGACTTCGCCGGCCTCTGCGGGGTGGTGGCGAGGCTCGGGTACGTGGGCGCGACGATGAACTACCGGATGTTCGGCGAGAAGGCCACGTACGCGGACATGCTCGCCGACATCGACCTCGCGCTCGCCACGTACAGCGACACGGCACGTCACGACGGGTGGGCGATCTCGAAGGTCGCGCTCATGGGCGCCTCGGCCGGCGGCTACCTGGCGCTCATGTACGCCTACACCCGGCACCCGGCGGTCCCCATCGGCTTCGTGGTGGGGCTGTCGGCGCCCACCGACTTCACCGACCCCGCGTTCGTGAGCTCTGCGGACGCCGCCAAGTACGACCAGCTGAGCACGCTCCTCGGGGTCGACCTGTCGAAGGAGTCGCTGGACGAGCGGAAGGCAGCGCTCACCTCGGCCTCGCCGGCGTTCCGGGTGCCGCCGGACCCTCCGCCGACGATCCTCGCGCACGGCGCGAAGGACTCGGTCGTGCCCTACTCGAACGCCGTGCACATGGCGACGCAGCTCGCGCTCGCCGGCGCCTCGTACGACCTGCTCACGTACCCGAACTCCGACCACAGCCTGGCCGACGACCCGGACGTGAGCAACCGCTTCCTGAGCCTCGTGCTCGCGTATGCCGCCCGCTACCTCACGTGACGCGCCCGGCCTGGCCGGGGATGCCTGCGCAGCCGAGCGCCTCTCCCGGTACGAGAGTGCGGGTCGCCTAGAGTGACCGGCATTGACCCCGATCGGAGCACAGCGTGACGACCATGACGCCCAGGGCGCTCGAGCGCGAGACCTGGGAGAGCGCGACGTGGCCGCTGGGCGCGACCATCGTCTCGGACACCGAGGTCACGTTCGCGGTGTACGCGCCCGCTGCCACGCGCGTCGAGCTCGAGCTCTACTCCGAGCCGACGGGACGGGACGCGTTCCTCAGCGTGGAGCTGGCCCGCTGCTCGGACGGGATCTGGCGGGGCATGCTCACCCAGCTCGGGGAGGGCGCGCTGTACGCCTACCGCTGCTGGGGGCCGAACTGGCCGTACGACCCGGCCTGGAAGAGGGGCGGGTCCTCGGCCGGCTACATCTCCGACGTGGACGTCCACGGCAACAGGTTCAACCCCAACAAGGCGCTGTTCGACCCGTACGCACGCGAGCTCAGCCACGACCTCGAGAGCACCCTGATCACGGACGCAGGCGGGGACGCGGGCGTCTTCGGGACCGGCCACGACCCGTACCAGGGCATGGTCCGGCGGGAGGCGGACTCCGGCCCGTACGTGCCGAAGGGCATCGTCGTCGCCGAGGAGCCGTGGCCGCACGAGAAGCTGCTGCTGCCACCGGAGCAGGCGGCGATCTACGAGGCCCACGTCAAGGGCCTGACGATGCACCCCACGTCGTCGAACCTCGCCCAGCTGCTCAGCGGGACGCCGGGGTTCGAGGAGGCGAAAGACGTACCGGCCGAGCTGCGCGGCACGTACGCGGGCGCGGCCCTCATGGCCCCGTACCTCAAGGCGCTGGGGATGACGACCATCGAGCTGCTGCCGGTGCACCAGACGAACTCGTCGGAGGGGCGCGACGTCGCCTCGTCGAACTGGTGGGGGTACCAGACGCTGGCCTACTTCGCGCCGAACCGGAGCTACGCGTACGACAGATCGCCCGGAGGCCCGACGCGGGAGTTCAAGCACATGGTGCAGGCGTTCCACGAGGCCGGCATCGAGGTCTACCTGGACGTCGTGTTCAACCACACCGCCGAGGGCGGCAACTGGGGCGGGCAGCTCGACACCACCGGCTTCGTCTCGATGGGCGGCTTCGCGACACCCTCGTACTACGCCCTCAGCGACCAGCTGACGCTCATCGACGGCGCGACCGGCTGCTCCAACCAGCTCAACTTCTCCTCGGACGTCACCCAGCGGCTCACGCTGGACTCCCTGACGTACTGGTGCGACACCATGGGCGTGGACGGCTTCCGGTTCGACCTCGCCCCCGTCCTCGGGCGGACGCCGAACGCGTTCGAGCGCAGCAACTGGAGCAGGCAGAGGCAGTTCTTCTCGTCCCACCCGCTCCTCGGCGCCATCAGGGACTTCGCGGACGAGCGCGGCATCGAGGTCATCGCGGAGGCCTGGGACCTGTGGGGGTACGAGGTCGGCAACTTCCCGTCCGGCTGGGGCGAGTGGAACGGCAGGTACCGCGACGCGCTGCGGTCGTTCTGCAAGGGTGACGCGAACACCCAGGCGTTCTGCGACCAGTTCAACGGCGACTACGCCCACTTCTCGGACCAGGGAGGCCCGCAGCACTCGGTCGACTTCGTCACCGCGCACGACGGCTTCACCATGGCCGACCTCGTGAGCTACAACACCAAGCTCAACGACCAGCCGTACCCGTTCGGCCCCTCGGACGGCGGCTCCGACAGCAACCTCAGCTGGGACTCGGGCGGCGACCAGGCATTCCGCAGGCAGCGCATCCGGAACTTCATGACGCTGCTGTTCCTGTCACGCGGTGTGCCGATGTTCGTGTCGGGCGACGAGTACGGGCGCACGCAGAACGGGAACAACAACCCGTGGTGCCTCGACACGATCGGCATGTGGAACAACTGGGCCGCGGCGGGGAGCAACGCCCCCCAGCGGGTGCCCGTCGACCCGGACCACCCCGAGATCGTGAGCCACGACAACCTCGGGGTCGCGGACACCCCCGAGAACCTCAACCCGCTGCTCGTCTTCACCGCGTACATGGCCTGGCTCCGCCAGCTGCACCCAGGACTGCACCAGCGCACGTACGCGGACGCGCAGCTCGAGGCGGGGGACGATGTCACGTACGTCTTCTCGGGGACGTCGTACGAGACGCAGTGCGGCTCGGCGGACCGGAGCCTGAGCATCCTCATCGACTGCAGCGAGGTGGGGGAGGCCGGCGACCTGTTCGTGCTCGTCAACATGGACGACAAGGACGTCACGTACACCCTGCCTCCCACCGATCCGGACCACCCCTGGCGGCTCATCGTCGACACGGCGGAGGCTCACGAGAAGGAGCTCAACCACTGGCCGGGCCGGGAAGGGCCGCTCGTCGGCGGGACGTACGAGGCGACGGGCTGGTCGGTCGCGGTGCTCGCGAACCCGAAGCTGGAGCGCTGAGGGCGACGGTCAGCTGGCGACCTCGTCGGCAGCCCAGCGGGTGACGAGCGTGCGGGCCCTCGCGAGGTCGGCGCCGCGCTCGTCGAGGATCCTCAGGAGCGAGGCCGCTTTGGGACGACGCGTCGCGTGGCGCTCGTCGGACGGATGCAGATGGTCGCGGATGTCCTTGAGGGAGAGCCCGGCCTGGCGGAGGGCCTGGATCACCTCGAGCTCGTGGATGTCGGTCTCCGCGTAGCGCCGGTGCCCGCTGCGGTCGCGCTGCGGCGCCAGCAGCCCCGACGTCTCGTAGAACCTGATCGTCTCGACCGGAAGACCTGTACGGTCGGCGACCGCCCCGATGGAGCTCGCCCCTGATGCCCTGCTCACGGGCTTAAGAGTAGGGAAACAAGCCCTTGACCCTTGGCCAGGTTGGAAGACTTCAATCTTGAGTGTGCTGCGGGTCGTTCCGGTGGCCTGTCGAGGGGTGCACCAGCAGAGCCTGTTTCGCCCGTACAGGCGGCTCTAGTATCGGGCACCATGCTCACCGTCAACGCCTATGCAGCCCCGTCAGCCACCGAGCCCCTCGTCCCCACCACCATCCAGCGCCGTGACGTCGGCCCCAAGGACGTCCTCATCAAGATCCGCTACGCCGGCATCTGCCACTCCGACATCCACACCGTCCGCGGCGACTGGGGACCGGTCCAGTACCCGCTCACCGTCGGCCACGAGATCGTCGGCGAGGTCGTCGAGGTCGGCAGCGACGTCATCAGGCACGCCGTCGGCGACCGCGTCGGCGTCGGCTGCATGGTCAACTCCTGCCGCGAGTGCGACAGCTGCCGGGCGGGGGAGGAGCAGTACTGCACGGGCGGCAACGTCGGCACGTACGCCTCGGTCGACCGCGACGGCACGATCACCCAAGGCGGCTACTCGACGCACGTCGTCGTCGACGAGGACTTCGTCGTCCGGGTGCCCGAGTCGATCCCGTACGAGGCCGCCGCGCCTCTGCTGTGCGCCGGCATCACGACGTACTCCCCGCTGCGGCACTGGAACGTGGGCCCTGGGTCACGCGTTGCCGTCA
>DASSQF010000211.1:0-24393 GCA_035702685.1 Propionibacteriaceae bacterium | reverse complement strand
GGAGGAGACCGAGACTGTCGAGGAGGTGGCCGAGCCCTTCCTCGTACGCCAGGGCTTCCTCATGCGCACCCCCCGTGGTCGCGTCGCCACGCCGTCCGCCTACGCCCACCTCGGCGTCGAGATCCCGTCGGGGGCCGTCCTTCCTCCTGGCCTCTTCGACTGAACGCGGGCACACCTCGGACACAGGTTCGCCCCACGCCGGGCGCCGGTTCGGTTCCGCAGACCCCGGCCGCTAGGCTGTGCAAGGCCCTCGCACCGGCAGGGCACCGAACCTCTCAGTCAAGGGATGACATGGATCCGTTAACTCTGGCGATGATCGCTGTCCTCATCGTGGTGGGCTACTTCCTGGTCATCCGGCCCCAGCAGAAGCGCACGAAGGAAGCCGCCGCCCTCCAGTCCTCGATCCAGGCCGGATCGCGCGTCATGATGTCGGGCGGCATCTTCGGCACCGTCCGCCACATGGGGGAGAAGCAGGTCGTCGTCGAGGTCTCCCCGGGCGTCGAGCTCACCTTCGTCCGCCAAGCCATCATCCGGCCGCTCAAGGACGACGAGGACGAGTTCGAGTACGCGGACGTGGCCGAGCCGACCGACGTGGCCGAGCCGATCGACGTCGAGGATGCCCGGACGGCCGGGATCGCGGCGCCCCTGGCGGCTCCCGTGGCGACCGATGACGACGTCGCCGTCGACGCCCCCGTCACCGAGACTCCCGAGCCGACGCGCGAGGCGACGGACAAGGGCTAGGGCAGTCCCACGTGGCCAGTAGCACCATCCGGCGTACGCATCCCGTGCGTACGCTCGTCTCCTTCCTCGTCGTCCTGGCTGGGTTGTACGTGCTCATGGCGCTGTCGCACACGTGGACGCCGCGGCTCGGCCTCGACCTCGAGGGCGGGACGACGATCACGCTGACCGCCAAGAACTCGACCGGATCCGGGGCCGTCGACCAGTCGAGCCTCGAGCTCGCGAAGACGATCATCCAGCAGCGGGTCGACTCGCTCGGCGTGGGCGAGTCCGAGGTCACGACCTCGGGCGGGAACCAGATCCAGGTCTCGGTCCCCAACATGCAGAAGGACGAGCTCGTCCAGCTGGTCGGCCAGACCGCACAGCTCGAGTTCAGGGCCGTGTACCAGGAGTCGTCGACGGCGAGCGCGGCCGCCAGCGACCAGGCCACCGCGCTGCCCGAAGTGCCGGTGCTCAGCAGCCCGCGACCCACTGCCGTGACCTCGCCGCTGCCCTCCTCCAACACCGCACGCAAGGACCTGCTCACCTCGCAGCTGGCGTGGGTGCCGTCGCAGGCGGACACCGAGGACTTCAGCGCCTTCACCTGCGGCGACGCGTTCCCCGACGTCGCGGACCAGCCGCTCATGGCCTGCCTGCGCAGCGACCTCGCCAAGACGGGCCAGGTCAAGTACCTCCTCGGCCCGACGCTCATCGAGGGCAACCTCGTCACCCAGGCGCAGGCCGGGGTCCCCCAGAACCAGCTCAACTGGGCCGTCGACCTCAGCTTCAACAGCCTGGGCGCCGACCTCTTCGCGTCGGCTACCCAGTACCTGGCGACGCAGACCAGCCCCATGAACCAGTTCGCGATCGTCCTCGACGGCAAGGTCATCTCGGCCCCGTCCGTGTCAGCGGCGATCCCGGGCGGGAACGCCCAGATCACAGGCTCCTTCACGCAGAAGACCGCGCAGGACCTCGCCAACGTCCTCAAGTACGGCGCGCTCCCGCTGACGTTCGAGGTCTCGAGCGTCGACAACGTCTCGGCGACCCTGGGGGCCGACCAGCTCCGCGCCGGACTCATCGCAGGCGCCATCGGCCTGGTGCTCGTGCTCCTCTACTCGATCCTGTACTACCGGGCCCTGGCGATCGTCGTCGTCGCCTCGCTGAGCATGGCGGCGGCGGGCACGTACGCGCTCATGGTCCTGCTCGGCTCCTCGATGGGCTTCGCCCTGAGCCTGCCGGGCATCGCGGGCGCGATCGTCGCCATCGGCGTCACGGCCGACTCGTTCGTCATCTTCTTCGAGCGGATCCGCGACGAGATGCGGGAGGGCCGGAGCATCAGGACCTCCGTGGAGTCCGGCTGGCACAAGGCGCGTCGCACGATCGTGGTCGCGGACGCCGTCTCGCTGCTCAGCGCCATCGTGCTGTTCGTGCTCGCGGTCGGAGCCGTCAAGGGCTTCGCCTTCACCCTGGGACTGACGACCATTCTCGACCTCGTCATCGTGTTCTTCTTCACGAAGCCGCTGGTCGCGCTGCTGGTGAAGACGAGGTTCTTCGGGACGGGCCGGCCCGGGTCCGGCCTCGACGCCGCCCATGTCGGCCCGGTCCACGAGAACGCCGCGGTCGTACGCCGTCCGGTGACGGCCAGGAAGCAGGTCTGACATGTCGACCCCGACCCTCGACCGCCCGGCGCGCCAGAGCCTCACCCACCGGCTCTACACCGGCGACATCGCGTACAACTTCATCGGCCGTCGCCGGATCTGGTACACGATCTCGGCCGTCGCGCTCCTCATCTCCGTCGCGGCGCTCCTGCTCCGCGGCCTGGACCTCGGCATCGAGTTCCGGGGTGGCTCGGATTTCCAGGTCCCCGCGACCGTGACGTCCTCCACGGTGAGCCAGTACCGCGAGGCCGTCCTCGGCACGGGCGTCCCGAGCCTGGACAGCACGGTCGTCACCACGGTCGGCGACAACAAGGTCAGGATCCAGACCCGCTCGCTCAACGTCCCGGAGCAGACCGCCGTGCGCGCGGCCATCGCCAAGGAGGCCGGCAAGTCGTCGGACGACGTCGCGTACCAGCTCATCGGCGCCTCGTGGGGCAAGCAGATCACCCAGCAGGCGGCCATCGCGCTCGTCGTGTTCCTCGTCCTCGTGGGTCTGCTCATCTGGATCTACTTCCGGGACGCGAAGATGTCGGTCGCGGCCCTGAGCGCGCTCCTGCACGACCTCATCATCACGATCGGCATCTACGCACTGGTGGGTTTCACGGTCACCCCCGCGACGATGATCGGCGTCCTGACGATCCTCGGCTACTCCCTGTACGACACCGTCGTGGTCTTCGACAAGATCCGCGAGAACGTGGCGTCGATGGAGATCGACAAGGTCACGTACTCCGAGGCGGCCAACCACGCCGTGAACCAGGTGCTGGTGCGGTCGCTCAACACGACGGTCATCGGCGTCCTCCCCGTGGCTGCCCTGCTCTTCGCGGGTGTCTTCGTCCTCGGGTCCGGCCCGCTCGAGGACCTCGGTCTGGCCCTCTTCGTGGGGATGATCGCCGGCGCCTACTCCTCGATCTTCATCGCCTCCCCGCTACTCGCCCAGCTCCGGGAGCGCGAGCCGGAGATGATGGCGCACCGAGAACGCGTGGAGCGCCGGCGCAAGGCGGCCCAGGCACGCTCGACGTACAGGACCACGGTCATCGATGTGCCGTCGCCCAAGGACGAGAGCGTCGACGAGCCCTCGGGGACCCGGCCGGCACCGGACGCCAAGCCGGCGTTCACGGTCACCACTGTCACCGCGCCCCCGGTGGCCCAGGACGAGGCCGTCGAGGAGGAGACTGTGGCGGACGCGGCCGAGGACGCGTCGGCGCCGGCGCGTACGACGACCCCCAGGACCCAGCCCACGCGGCAGCCGCGCACCCGGCGCAAGAAGTAGGAGGACGGATGGCCCCGAAGACCCAGGAGGAGCGGATCGCGCTGGTGGCGTCGCTCATCCGCGACGTGCCGGACTTCCCGAAGCCCGGCGTCGTGTACAAGGACATCACGCCGCTCCTCGCCAACCACGAGGGCTACCAGGCCAGCATCGACGCTCTCGTCGAGGCGGCGCCGGCCGGCATCGACGTCGTGGTCGGCATGGAGGCCCGTGGGTTCGTCTTCGCCGCACCGGTCGCGCTCGCGCTCGGGGTGGGCTTCGTGCCGGTGCGCAAGCCGGGGAAGCTCCCGATGGACGTCTACAGCGAGTCGTTCGCGCTGGAGTACGGCTCGGACACGCTCGCCATCCACCAGGACGCCATCCAGCCGCACACCCGTGTCCTCGTCATCGACGACATCCTCGCGACGGGCGGTACGGTCGGCGCCACGTCGCGCCTCATCCAGCAGCTGGGTGCGGACCTCGTCCACGTGTCGGTCGTCATGGAGCTCGGCTTCCTGCACGGACGCGCGAACCTCGAGGGCATGGGCGTCTCGAGCGTCGGCGCACTCATCACGATCTAGAGGGTCACACCTGGCGCCTGCCGCCTACACTGACCCTTACCAGTCGGTAAGGAGGGTCGTGACGGAGCAGGGCATCGCGTCACCGGACACCGTCTCGCACGCGAACGCGGCAGCGGAGGTCATCCCGCTGCCCCCCACCCTGCCCAGGACCGACACCGGACCCGAGCAGCCCCGGCTCCGGATGCGCCAGCGCATCGCCCGCTGGACCGCTCCCAAGGCCCCGCAGCACGCGGTACTCGAGCCGCTGTTCAACGTCGTCCGGCAGAACCACCCGAAGGCCGATCTCGCGCTCCTCGAGCGGGCGTACCGCACGGCTGAGCACTACCACGCCGGCCAGACGCGGAAGTCGGGCGACGCGTACATCACCCACCCGCTCGCGGTGACCACCATCCTGGCCGAGCTCGGCATGACCGAGCCCACCCTGTGTGCAGCGCTGCTCCACGACACGGTCGAGGACACGGCGTACACCATGGAGCAGCTGACGGCCGACTTCGGCCCGGAGATCGCGGGCATGGTCGACGGCGTCACCAAGCTCGACAAGGTGCAGTTCGGGGAGAACACGCAGGCGGAGTCGATCCGCAAGATGATCGTCGCGATGGCCCGCGACATCCGGGTCCTCGTCATCAAGCTCGCCGACCGGCTCCACAACATGCGTACCCTCGGCTCGCTGCGGCCCGACAAGCAGAACCGGATCGCCAGGGAGACGCTAGACATCTACGCGCCCCTCGCGCACCGGCTCGGCATGAACACCATCAAGTGGGAGCTCGAGGACCTCGCGTTCTCGACGATGCAGCCGAAGGTCTACGACGAGATCGTCCACCTCGTCGCCGAGAACCAGCCGCGGCGCGAGCGGTACCTCGCCGAGGTCATCGACCAGATCACCGCCGACCTCGCGTCGGCGAAGATCCCGGCGACCGTGTACGGGCGGCCGAAGCACTACTACTCGATCTACCAGAAGATGGTCGTACGGGGTCGCGACTTCGGCGACATCTACGACCTCCTCGGGCTGCGGATCATCGTCGACGACCAGGCCGACTGCTACTCGGCCATGGGTGTCATCCACGTCCGCTGGCGCCCGGTCCCCGGCCGCGTCAAGGACTACATCGCGATGCCGAAGTACAACATGTACCAGTCGCTCCACACGACGGTCATGGGTCCGGGCGGGCGTCCCATCGAGTTCCAGATCCGGTCGAAGGAGATGCACCGCCGGGCCGAGTACGGTGTCGCGGCCCACTGGAAGTACAAGGAGCGCCCGAAGGACTCGCGCCCGTCGAGCGAGCAGGAGCTGTCCTGGGTCCACGAGCTGTCGAAGTGGCAGAGGGAGACGGCCGACCCCCGCGAGTTCCTCGACACGCTGACGTTCGACCTCGGCAGCAGCGAGGTCTTCGTGTTCACCCCGCGCGGGGACGTGCAGGGACTGCCGGAAGGGTCGACGCCCGTCGACTTCGCCTACGCCGTGCACACGGAGGTCGGCCACCGCTGCGTCGGCGCGCGCGTCAACGGGAAGCTCGTCAGCCTCGACACGAAGCTCGTCAACGGCGACGTCGTCGACATCATCACGAGCAAGTCCGAGGACGCCGGGCCGTCACGCGACTGGCTGCAGTTCGTCCGCAGCCCCCGTGCCCGCCAGAAGATCCGCCAGCACTTCACGCGGGAGCGCCGCGAGGAGTCGATCGAGCAGGGCAAGGAGGAGCTCGCGCACCAGCTGCGGCGGGCCGGGATGCCGCTCCAGCGGCTGCTCACGCTCCAGACCCTGACCGCGGTCGCCACCGACCTCCGGATCGCAGACGTGCCCAGCCTGTACGCGGCGGTGGGGGAAGGGCACATCAGCGCCCAGTCCGTGGTGGAGCACATCATCGCCCTCCAGGGCACCCCGGAGGACGCGGCCGAGGAGTCGTTCGAGGACCATCCCGTCCACGGGCGCGCACGGGCGCCGCTGCGCGCCGACACCGGCATCGAGGTGAACGGCGACTCGTCCATGTGGGTGAAGCTCGCGCGATGCTGCACCCCGGTGCCGGGCGACGAGATCATCGGCTTCGTCACGCGCGGCCAGGGCGTGTCCGTACACCGCAAGGACTGTACGAACGCGGCCAACCTGCTCAGCACGCCGGAGCGCATCGTCGACGTGACGTGGTCCAGCTCGGCGGCGTCGTCGTTCGTGGTCGCCGTGTACATCGAGGGCCTCGACCGTACGGGCGTGCTCGCGGAGATCTCGTCGCTCCTCGCGGAGGAGAAGGTGAGCATCCTCTCCATCCGGCTCGAGACGGGCAAGGACCGCAAGTTCCGCTCGACGGTGACGTTCGAGACCGCGGAGACGACCCACCTCGAGCACATCATGAAGCGGCTGAACACGCTGCCCGGCGTGTACGAGGTCCACCGGGTCCGCTCGTAAGGGCGCCCCAGCGCCGGTCGGCAGGAGCCCTCGCGACGGCGGGAACCTGACGCGACTAGCTGGAGAAGTCCTCGAGCGTCTTGGAGGCCTGGTCGAGCCACGACTCGTACGTCGCGATGGACGTCGTGAGCTCTGCGACTTTCGCGCTGTCGCCGGCGGCCTTGGCCGCGTCGAGCTGGGTCGTGAGCTTGGCGATCTGGTCGCTGAGCAGCGAGACCGTACCGGTGGCCCGTTCCCGTGTCTCCGGGTCGGTCCGGCGCCACTCGGTCTCCTCGGCCTCGCTGATCGCGCGCTCGATCGCCCGAACCCGCCCTTCGAGAGGCCGGATCTGCTCGCGCGGCACCCGGCCGTGCTCGTTGTAGTGGCTGAGGAACGTCCGGTACTTCTGGCGGGCGACGGTCACGTCCTTGACGGGGAGGATGTCCTTCTCCGCCTCGTCGAGCAGCGCGAGCTTCGCCTCGAGGTTCTGGCTGAACTCGGCGTTCGTGGCGGTCGCCGCGTCCGTACGACGCGCGAAGAAGTCGTCCTGGATCGCGCGGAACTCGGCCCAGAGCGCGTCGTCGATGTCGCGCGGCGCCGGCCCTGCCGCCTTCCAGCGGGTCATGAGCTCCCGGAACGCGCCGGCGCCCGCGCCCCACTCCGTCGTCGAGGCGACCTCGCGCGCCTCCTCGATGATCGCCTCCTTCGCGAGCCGAGCGCTGTCGCGCTTCGCGGACTGCTCCGCGAACTGCGCCTTGCGGCGGCGGGTGTACGTCGTACGGGCGGAGGAGAACCGGTGCCACAGGTCGTCGTCGGTCGCGCGGTCGATGCGGGGGAGTGCCTTCCACTCGTCCAGCAGGGTTCGAAAGCGGTTCACACCGCCGCGCCAGTCGGTCCCGGCGGCGATCCTCTCCGCCTCGGCGACCATCGTCTCCTTGGCGGCCTTCGTCTCGTCGTGGGCCTTGGCCCGCTCGGCCTTGCGAGCCTCGTTGGCCTCGGCGAGGACGGGGCTGAGGTTGTCGAGGCGTGCGAGCAGGCCGCCCAGGTCACCGACAGCGTGCGCACCGGCGATCGAGGACTTCACCGACGAGATGCTCCTGCGGGCCTCGTCCGGATTGAGCGCACCCCGCTTGATCCGCTCCTCGAGCAGGCCGACCTCCGTCTCCAAGGCGGTGAAGCGGCGGGTGAAGAAGGCCAGCGCCTCGTCGGCCGGCACGCCGGGGATCTGCCCGACGCTGCGCTCGCCCTCGGCAGTCGTCACGTAGACGGTGCCGTCGGGGTCGACGCGGCCATAGGACTCCGGTGCGGGGGTTGCCTCGCTCATGGCGCCTATCTTGCCCGATAGTCTGACGTGTGTGTTCACGCTCATGTCATCGTGCGGACCGTGGGAGGCAAACTGCTACCTCGTCGGCGCCGATCTCAGTGACGAGTGCGTCCTCGTCGACGTGGGCATGGACGCATCGGCCGAGGCTGAGAGGCTGATCGGCGAGAGCGGCAGGACACTCGTCGGCGTCCTGGCCAGTCATGGGCACCTCGACCACGTCGCCGACGCGCACGTGGTCGCCGACGCGCACGAGGTTCCCGTCTGGATCCATGCGGCTGACCGCCACCTGCTCTCCGACCCGGTCGCGGGCCTCGGTCCCCAGCTGCGGGAGCTCGTCGAAGCCATGTACGGATCGGCGACCCTCCCCGAGCCGGTCCACGTGCGCGAGTGGTCGGACGGCGATCGGCTCGAGCTCGCGGGCCTGAGCTGGGACGTGCTCCACACTCCTGGGCACACTCCGGGGAGCGTCCTGCTCCACGCCACCGACGGAACCTCGTCGCAGGTGTTCACCGGCGACGTGCTGTTCGCCGGGTCCATCGGCCGTATGGACCTTCCCGGCGGCTCGATGCCCCGGATGGTCGCCTCGCTGCGAGACGTCGTCCTCACCCTCCCGTACGACCTGGCAGTCTTGCCCGGCCACGGCGCAGCCACCACGATCGGGCGCGAGTGCGCCACCAACCCGTACCTTCACCTCAGCTTCCTGGAGCAGAACTCGTGAGCCGTATCCGTCCGCTGTCCGGGTTCCCCGAGCTGCTGCCGTCGCAGCGGCTCGTGGAGCAGTACGTCCTCGACCAGCTCCGGACCACGTTCGAGCTCCATGGCTACGTGAACATCGAGACCCGGGCCGTCGAGCCGATGTCGCAGCTCGCGCGCAAGGGAGAGATCGACAAAGAGATCTATGTACTTCGACGGCTATCGGCGGACCCGACCGCCGCGGACGCCGACGAGCTGGGTCTCCACTTCGACCTCACGGTGCCGTTCGCCCGCTACGTGCTCGAGAACGCCGGGCACCTCGCCTTCCCGTTCCGTCGCTACCAGATCCAGAAGGTGTGGCGCGGCGAGCGGCCCCAGGAGGGCCGGTACCGGGAGTTCACCCAGGCAGACATCGACATCGTGGGGGAGAACGTCCTGTCCGCCCACCACGACGTCGAGATCCCGCTCGTCATGCTGGAGGCGCTCGAGGCGCTGCACTCGACGGTGGGGCTGCCCCCGGTGCTCATGCGCGTGAACAACCGGCAGCTCGCCGAGGGCTTCTACCGCGGGCTCGGGATCGAGGACACCGGTGCGGTCCTGCAGCGGGTGGACAAGCTCGAGAAGATCGGTCCCCAGGCGGTCGTCGAGACGCTCGAGGAGATCGGCGTCACGGGGGAGAGGGCGGCGAAGGTCGTCGAGCTCGCCCGGATCCGTACCGACGACGAGTCGTTCGTCGACCAGGTACGGGCGCTGGGCGTGCGTCACGAGCTCCTCGACCAGGGCCTCGAGCTCCTCAGCGCGGTCGTCGCGGCCGCGCGCAGTACCGTGCCCGGGCGCCTCGTTGCCGACCTGTCCATCGCGCGCGGCCTCGACTATTACACGGGCACGGTGTACGAGACGCAGCTCGTCGGGTACGAGTCGATGGGCTCCATCTCCTCCGGTGGCCGGTACGACTCGCTCGCGAGCGACGGGAAGCAGACCTACCCGGGTGTCGGCATCTCGCTCGGCGTGAGCCGCATGCTCGTCCCGCTTCTGGCGAAGGGTCGGCTCGTGGCGAGCCGGAGCGTTCCGACCGCGGTGCTGGTCGCCGTGACCGACGAGGGGACGAGGACCGAGGCCGACGAGGTCGCCCGGTCGCTCCGGGGGCGCGGCATCCCCACCGAGGTCGCACCCAAGGCGGACAAGTTCGGCCGCCAGATCCGCCACGCCGACCGCCGCGGCATCCCGTACGTCTGGTTCGGCGGCCTCGCGGGAGAGGTGAAGGACATCCGCTCGGGCGACCAGGTCGCCGCCGACGCCTCGTCCTGGGAGCCGCCGGCCGAGGACCGTACGGTCCGCGTCACGGGTGCCTGGGACTGAGTCCCTGTTGGGCACCGCTGTCGGTTCACCATGTTAAGTGGGTGCGTTGTACCTTCTCATGGCGAATTCGCCATGAGAACGTCCAGTTTCCCTACTTAACATGGTGAACCGACGCCGCCCGCCGGGCCGGGGTTGTGGGCGAGCGACCGGGTAACTGCACCCGTGACGTCTCTCTCCGCTCATCGCCACCGGCGCTGTCACCGCACGGCGACGGCGGCGGGAATGGGTGACGGGCCGCCGAGCGGGACCCCGTAGGATGCGAGGGCTGGAAACCAAGAGAGGGAAGTCAGTGATCCGTACCCACGAAGCAGGGACTCTGCGTGCCGCGCACGCGGGCCAGAAGGTGACGCTTGCGGGATGGGTGGCGAAGCGGCGCGACCTGGGAGGCGTCGCATTCCTCGACCTGCGTGACGCAAGCGGCATCGTCCAGGTCGTCGTCCGGGACGAGGTGCTCGCCGCGGGCGGCGCGCACTCCCTGCGCAACGAGTACTGCATCGCGGTCGAGGGCGTCGTCGAGATCCGGCCGGAGGACACGGCCAACCCGAACCTGGCCACCGGCGAGATCGAGGTCGCGGCGATCGAGCTCACCGTGCTCAACCCCGCAGCCCCTCTGCCCTTCCAGATCGACGAGCGCGTGACCGTCGGCGAGGAGGCCCGCCTCCGCTACCGCTACCTCGACCTGCGCCGTCCCGACCCGGCCGCCGCGATCCGCCTGCGATCCGAGGTGAACGCGGCCGCGCGCCGCGTGCTCGGCTCCCGCAGCTTCGTCGAGATCGAGACGCCGACGATGACCCGCTCGACGCCGGAGGGTGCCCGTGACTTCATCGTCCCGGCGCGCCTGGCGCCCGGCTCCTGGTACGCGCTCCCGCAGTCACCCCAGCTGTTCAAGCAGCTCCTCATGGTGGCGGGTATGGAGCGCTACTACCAGATCGCCCGCTGCTACCGCGACGAGGACTTCCGCGCCGACCGCCAGCCCGAGTTCACCCAGCTCGACATCGAGATGAGCTTCGTCGACCAGGACGACGTCATCGAGCTCGGCGAGGCCATCGTGACCGAGATCTGGAAGCTCAAGGGCGTCGACGTCCAGGCACCGTTCCTCCGCCTCCCGTACGAGGAGGCCATGGCCAGGTACGGCTCCGACAAGCCGGACCTCCGCTTCGACCTCGAGATCACCGACGTCACCGACTTCTTCGCCGACACCCCGTTCCGGGTGTTCCAGGCGCCGTACGTGGGTGCGGTCGTCATGGCCGGCGGCGCCTCTCAGCCGCGCCGTACGTTCGACGCCTGGCAGGAGTGGGCGAAGCAGCGCGGCGCGAAGGGTCTCGCGTACGTGACGGTCGGCGAGGACGGCGAGCTCGGCGGGCCCGTGGCGAAGAACATCTCCGAGAACGAGCGCGCGGGCCTGGCGGCGCGCGTGGGAGCCAAGCCGGGAGACTGCGTCTTCTTCGGTGCCGGCGCGAAGTCCGCCTCCCAGTCGCTGCTCGGCGCGACGCGGCTCGAGATCGGCCGCCGGCTCGGGCTGCTCGACGAGAACGCCCACTCGTTCCTGTGGGTGGTCGACGCGCCGCTGTTCAAGCCTGTGAGCGAGGCGGTCGCCGAGGGGGACGTCGCCGTCGGCGGCGGGCAGTGGACGGCTGTCCACCACGCCTTCACGTCACCCAAGCCCGAGTGCATGGACACGTTCGACACGGATCCCGGATCCGCTCTGGCGTACGCCTACGACATCATCTACAACGGCAACGAGATCGGCGGCGGCTCGATCCGAATCCACCGCCGCGACGTCCAGGAGCGCGTCTTCAAGGTCATGGGACTGACGAGCGAGGAGGCTCAGGAGAAGTTCGGCTTCCTGCTCGACGCCTTCCAGTACGGCGCACCGCCGCACGGCGGCATCGCCTTCGGCTGGGACCGTGTCGTGGCCCTCCTCGGCCGGTACGAGTCCATCCGCGAGGTCATCGCGTTCCCGAAGTCCGGGGGCGGGTACGACCCGCTCACCGGAGCGCCGGCCCCGATCACTCCCGCACAGCGCAAGGAGGCCGGGGTCGACTTCGTACCGAAGACGTCACCGGCCCCCAAGGCCTGACGGTCAGTTCGCGAGCGTCACGTCACCGGCGCCGCTGCGTGCGGTGACGGAGAGGTAGGGCTCACCGGGCTCGGGCTCGCCCTGAGGGGCGATCCGACTCCGAGCCTCGCCCATGCCCGTCGAGAGCTCCTGCCACACCGGCATGCCGACGGGCACCCGGACGATGATGTCGCCCATGCCGCTCCGCACGTCGATGCGACCCTCGGAGACGCTCGCGTTGACGTCGCCGGCGCCCGTGTTGATGCGGACCGTGCCGACCGCGTCGAGGAGGGTGACGTCGCCGGTGCCCGAGTTCACGTCGGTGTCCGAGGAGGTGCTGTCGATGCTCACGTCACCCGCACCGGTACGGAGCGTCCCGCCGGAGATCCGTCCCGCCCGCACGTTGCCCGCGCCGGAGCTCAGCGTCACCCGGCCGGCCTCCGGCAGGTCGACGTCACCGGCGCCGGTCTTGGCCGCCGCCTCTCCGCTCACGCCGCTCACGGTGATGTCGCCGTAGCCCGTCTCGAGGGCGATGTCGGCGCCGCTGGGGAGGTGCACCTCGGCGTCGACCGTCGGTCCGCGGAACCCGGCGAAGAGCGAGATCCCGGCGATGCGGAACGTGAAGCCCGTACCCGAGTCGGCCTCGGTGAGCTGGGGGATGTCGATCGTGACGGTCGTACCGTCCACGGAGGACGACACGTCGTCGAAGGAGACGGGGCGGTGGCTGTGGAGTCGCACGCTGACCGTGCCGGGGCCGGCGTCGTGGAAGACGCGGATGTCGCCCTTGTGGTTCTTCAGCCGGAGCTGGGGGAGTCCGTCGAGGACGTACTCGATGGTGTGCGTCTGGGTCGTGGTGGTCATGTCGGGTCCCTTCTCAGGCCCAGCCGGTGATGCGGCGGGAGGAGTTCTTGGCGGTCGAACCGGATGAGGTGGCGCGTCGGAGCGTCTGGATGATCCACGTGTTGAGGGACTGGCCGGCGGCCTGCGCCGCGGCCTCGGCCCGCCGCTTCACGGCTTCCGGCAGTCGTACGGTGACGCGGGCCTGCCCAGCGTCGTCGCCGTCCGGCTCCATGGTCGTGTGCGCCGCCGGCTCGGCCTCGGGCGAGACCACGTGCCACACGGGCTCGCGGCCCTCCATGCGGATCGTGACGACAGGTCCCGACAGGTCGGCGGTGAGCTGTGCCGCGGCGTCGGAGAGAAGCTGGACCATGGCGAGACGGAGCCCAGGCTCGAGGACGGTCACGAGGCGACGGGCGACATCGCGCGTGGCCTCGTCCGCGAGCTGGGTCGAGCGGTCGAGGTCCTCGGCGACCGCTGCGAGGTACGGTGTGAGCTGCATGACACCAGTCTGACATCAGAGTGACGTCAACGCAATGCCTTATGACGCCACGAGGGGCAGGTACGTGGCGTACCTGCCCCTCGTGGTCCTGCTTCCCGCGTCACTCGCCCTGCGCGGCGTCCCCTCCAGGAGCGCTGGCGAGCAGCCCGTACAGCGCACGCCGGGTGTCGACGAGGATGGTCTCGGCCTTGGCGACGAGCGTGGCGTCGCCCGACAGCATGACGGCCTTGGCGGCCATGCTCATCTCGCCGAAGGCCCGCCACAGGGCACGGGCGTCGACCCGGTCGCCGCCCTCGTCGGCCCAGTCGTCCCAGACCCTCGGGGTCTCGGAGTGGGTCTCAGGCGCCTCGCGGCCGGCGCTGGTCAGTCGGAAGGCCCGAGAGCCCGCGTTGTCGAAGGTCTCGATGAGCCCCTCGTCCTCGAGCTGGTTGAGCGCCGGGTAGACGGCGCCCGGGCTGGGCCGCCAGGCGCCGCCGCTGCGCTCGGCGAGGGCGGAGATGACCTGGTAGCCGTTGCGCGGCTCCTCGGCGAGGAGCTGCAGGATGGCGGTCCGGACGTCGCCGCGACGGGCGCGCCCGCGACCGAAGCGGCCTCGGGGGCCGAAGGGGCCGTGGCCCATCGGTCCGCCGGGTCCGAACGGTCCGCCGGGGCCGAAGGGACCGCCGGGGCCGAGGGGGCCGCCGGGTCCCATGGCGCCGCCGAAGCGGCCGCCGGGGCCGAAACCGAACTCGGGGTCACGGCGTCCGCGCTCGGCGGGGCCGACGTCGCGGTGGTGGTGGTGTGAGTCGTGCATGGGGTTCCTCCAGTGGATCGGTTCGTGGGTGCGCTCTGCACCCTCACTGGAGATAACGATATATCGAAAGAACTATCGACTCAACCCCGAGGTCACCCTGACCTCCCGTCCTGTGCGCTCAGGGCTGGAGCTCGAGGCCTTCGAAGAGATCGCTGGAGGCCATCGAGGGGAGGGGAACGCCGCTCGCCAGCCGAAAGGACTCGCCGAGTGTCTCGATGTCCGTCATGAGTTTCCAGAACGGGTCCTCGAGGTCCACCTGGGAGTGGTGGGCGCGCAGGGCCGCCAGCTTGTTCGTGCGGTACGGGCCGACGGGGACGCGGACGTCCACCTCCTCGCTCCGCGTGATCATCGGCGGCAGCGGTCCGTCCGGGTCGACCTCGCCCCAGAACTGCTCGATGCCCGCAGCCTTCGCGGCCTCCATCATCGCCGCCATGTCCGCCGAGCCGTTCGTGACCCAGAACGTCCGCGACACGGTCCAGGGCGCGCCCAGCTCGGGCCGGTAGCCGTGCACGCCGCTCAGCACGCAGGCGTACGTCATGACACGGTGAGCCATCACGTGGTCGGGATGCCCGTACATCCCGAACGGGTCGTACGAGACGACCACCTGAGGTCGTCGGTCCCTGACGACCGAGACGAGGCTGAGGGCGGCCTCCAGCAGGTCGGCGTTCCAGAACGCCGTGTCGGTGGTCTCGTCCCGTGCGGTGGCCGTCCCGTCCTCGGCGTGGGCCATCCCCGAGTCGTGGTAACGGCCGTCACCGCCCAGGCGCACGTAGTCCGTGAGGCCCAGCGCGGCAGCCGCGGCATGGAGCTCGTCGAGCCGGTGGGACGCCAGCCCCGCGCCGGGGGTCAGGTGGGAGAGCTCCTCCCTGATGACATCACCCTCCTCGCCGAGCGTGCAGGTGACGAGCGTCACCTGGGCGCCCTCCGCGCAGTACCGGGCGATCGTCGCGCCCGTCGAGCTGGACTCGTCGTCGGGATGGGCGTGGACGAGGAGGAGGCGGCGATGATCGGTCACGGCGTAAAGATCAGCACGCCGGGCGGTCCGGGACAAGTCGTGCCCCTGCAGGCGAGAGCGGCGCCAGCGGCGTCCGACGTCCGCCCTATGCTCGCTCGTGTGAGCGAGGACCTCTTCGGCGAGATCACGCCCGTGCCCACCACGGCCCGCGGCGGGTCGCTCGGAGGCGTGCACGCGAGCTCGCCACTCGCCGTTCGCCTGCGGCCCACCACACTCGAGGAGATCGTCGGACAGCGGCACCTGCTCGGTCCCGGCTCCCCGCTGAGGCGCCTCGCGTCGGGCCAGCCGATGTCGGTGTTCCTCTGGGGGCCGCCCGGGGTCGGCAAGACGACGATCGCGGCCGTCGTGTCGAGGACGAGCGGTGCCCGCTTCGTGGAGCTCAGCGCCGTCACGGCAGGGGTGAAGGACGTACGCACCGAGCTCGAGACCGCGAAGGCGGAGCTGGCCCGGGGTCGGTCCACCGTCCTGTTCGTGGACGAGGTGCACCGGTTCAACAAGGCGCAGCAGGACGTCCTCCTTCCCGCGGTGGAGAACCGGCTCATCACGCTCGTCGCGGCGACCACCGAGAACCCCAGCTTCTCCGTCATCGCCCCGCTGCTGTCACGGTCGCTGCTTCTCACGCTGGAGCCCCTGACGAGCGAGGACCTGTCGACCCTCATCGACCGCGCGCTGAGCGACGAGCGGGGGCTGCGCACTCCGGACTCCGGTCTGTACACGATCACCGACGAGGCGCGCGCCCAGGTCCTGCGCCTGGCCGGTGGGGACGCACGCAGGGTCCTCACGTACCTCGAGGAGGCGGCCGCCGGTGCGTCGGCCGTGGGCAGCACCGAGATCACGATCGACGAGGTCGACAAGGCCGTGGACCGGGCCACCGTGCGCTACGACGCGGACGGGGACCAGCACTACGACGTCATCAGCGCGTTCATCAAGAGCGTCCGCGGCTCCGACGTACAGGCGGCGATCCACTATCTGGCCCGGATGATCGAGGCAGGGGAGGACCCCCGGTTCATCGCCCGCCGGCTCATCGTCCTGGCCAGCGAGGACATCGGCATGGCCGCGCCGTCCGTGCTCCAGACCTGTGTGGCCGCGGCGCAGGCGGTCCAGCTCATCGGCATGCCCGAGGCCCGGATCAACCTCGCGCATGCGACGATCGCCGCGGCGACGGCGCCGAAGTCGAACGCCGTGGTGGTGGCGATCGACAGCGCCCTGTCGGACCTGAGAGCTGGTCGGATCGGTCTCGTGCCTCCGCATCTGCGCGACGCCCACTACGCCGGGGCGAAGAAGCTCGGGCACGGGACGACGTACGTCTACGCGCACGACGCGCCGCACGGTGTCGCGGCCCAGCAGTACCTGCCCGACGACCTCGTCGACGCCCGCTACTACCGGCCGACCGACCATGGCAACGAGGCCCAGATCGCCGAGCGCCTCGATGTCATCGAGCACCTGCTCGGCCGCGGCGACAGCTGAGGGGCGACACCATGGCAGCCATCCCCGCGCCGCATCGGCCGGGTCTCCTCCTCAGGCTCGGTGTCGCCGTCGCCGAGAGGGTCGCCGGCCGACGCCTCGAACCCGCCCGGCTGCTCGCCTGGTACCCCAAGGCCGCCCTCGGCTTCGGCCTCATGGAGTCGCTCGTGGCGCACCGGGACGGCCGCCTCGACCCGCGCCTGCTCCAGGTCGTACGGCTCGTCGCCTCCTTCGCCGTCGCGTGCCCGTTCTGCGTGGACCTCAACGGCCTCGGCCGGGAGCGCAACAGGCTCACGGATGACGAGGTACGGGCGCTGGCGCGGCTGGCCGGGGGAGAGGAGCCCGACTGGCCGGCTTCCCTGTCCAGCGTCGAGCGCCTGGCCGCGCGCTACGCCGCCGCACTGTCCGCCACCCCTGCGGCGCCGGATCGCGTCCTCGACGAGGTCACGGCCGTCTTCAGCCCCCGAGAGGTCGTCGTGCTCGCGACGACGACCGCTCAGGTCAACGCGTGGGCGCGCCTGATCCGGGGGCTCGGAGTGCCGCCTGCCGGGTTCTCCGACACGTGCGAGGTGATCCGGCCCCGCTGAGCGCCTTCACCCCGCGTGGACGAAGGACACCACATCGCGCAGGTCGTCGATCACGGGTGCGCCGAGAGAGGCGAGGTGCGGGCGCGCATGGTGACCACGGCTGTACAGCAGGCAGGACGCACCGAGCGCGGTCGCGATCTGGAAGTCGTGCTCGGAGTCACCCACGAACAGCACCTGCTCCGCCGGCAGCCCTTCCTCGGCGAGCCAGTGCCGGGCGATGCCCTCCTTGGAAGCGGCGTAGATGTCCGAGATCCCGTGGGCGCCGTCGAGGTAGCGGTCGATGCCGAAGGGCGCGAGCTGCGCCACGAGGTTGTCCTGCTGGGAGGCCGAGATGACGAGCTGCCCGACCCCCGAACGGTGGAGGGCGGCCAACGCGTCGACGGCACCTTCGTGGAGGACGCACCTGACCGACGCCGGTCCGTACAGCTCCATGTACCGCCTGGCGGCACGGTCGAAGTTGCCCTCGCGGGACGTGTCGAAGCCGAGCTCGGCGTAGTAGTCGACGATCGGGAAGCGGAACTTCGCCTGGTAGTCCGCGACGCCCTCGAGCCGCGCCAGCCCGAACTCGTCGAGCAGCACGTTGGCCACGGCCACGCACGTGTCGAGGTCGTCGAGCAGGGTCCCGTTCCAGTCCCAGACGACATGAGTCAGCACGCGCCGAACCCTAGCGGTCGAGTTCCCCGAGCCCCCTTCGCGGAGCGTGCACTAGGCTTGCCGCGGTTCGAGGTCCAGGAGTTTCCGAAGGAGTCCGAAGGAGGATGCATGACCGGCGGTGAGGTGGCCGCGCTGATCGGGGCGATCGCGGGTCTGATCGCCGCGCTGGCGCTGCTCATCGGCGCGGTGTGGCTGGCCATGCTCCTGGGGCGGCTGTCCGGCTCCGTCAAGGAGCTCACGGCGACCGTCCGTGAGATCAACACGGGCGTGACCGACACGATGCCCGAGGTGAAGCGCCTCGTCGTGAGCGTCAACGACGAGCTCGAGAAGGTCGGAGTCGTCACCGACGACGTCGCGAAGCTGTCCGGCCACGCGAGCGCCGTCGCGAACGACGCGTCCCAGCTGTCGAGCCTCGTCACGTCGACCGTCGCCACGCCCCTCGTCAAGCTGTCCGCGTTCTCGTACGGCGTCCGCCGCGCGGTGAACTCCGTCCGGAAGAAGCGCTGACATGCGCAGGGCGGTGTGGTTCGCGCTCGGCGCCGCGGTGGCGGTCGTCGTGGTGGTCAAGGGAGCCCAGCTGCTCCGGAAGGCGACCCCGGACGGTGTCCGGGAGCAGGTGGCGGAGGCGTCCGCGGATCTCGGGCAGAAGGCCACGACGTTCGTACGTACCCTGACGACCGCGATGGCGGAGCGCGAGACCGAGCTCCGCGCCGCGCTGGGCATCGACGGCGCCGACGCTACGGAGCGGCCGGCCGCCGCCCCTGCACGCCGCGCCGCGTCCTAGGCGCCTTCGACCCGACACAGGTTAGGAAACACCCATGCAGACCGCCGAGATCCGGCGTCGATTCATCGACTTCTTCGCGCGGAACGGCCACACGGTCGTCCCCAGCGCGTCCCTGCTGTACAACGACCCCACGCTGCTGTTCGTCAACGCGGGGATGGTCCCCTTCAAGCCGTACTTCACCGGCGCCGAGCCCGCCCCGTACAAGCGGGCGGTCAGCGTGCAGAAGTGCGTGCGCACCCTCGACATCGAGGAGGTCGGCAAGACCACCCGCCACGGCACCTTCTTCCAGATGAACGGCAACTTCGCGTTCGCCGACTACTTCAAGAAGGAGGCCATCGAGTACGCCTGGGAGCTCGTCACGGGCTCGCAGGACGACGGCAGCTATGGCTTCGACCCCGACAAGATCTGGGTCACCGTCTACCTCGACGACGACGAGGCGATCGCCTACTGGCGCGCCGTCGGCGTGCCCGACGCCCGCATCCAGCGGCGCGGCCTCAAGGACAACTACTGGCACATGGGCGTCCCCGGTCCCGGCGGACCCTGCTCCGAGATCTACGTCGACCGCGGCCCCGAGTTCGGGCGCGACGGCGGCCCGATCGCGGACGAGGACCGGTTCCTGGAGATCTGGAACCTCGTGTTCCAGACCGAGGAGCTGTCCGCCGTGCGCGCGAAGGACGACTTCGACGTGCTGCGGCCGCTGCCGAGCAAGAACATCGACACCGGCATGGGCCTCGAGCGCACCGCGTACCTGCTCCAGGGCGTCAACAACATGTACGAGATCGACGAGATCTTCCCCGTCATCGCGCACGCGGCCGACCTGGCGGGCATCCGGTACGGCGCCGACCCGGCGTCCGACGTACGGCTGCGCGTCGTCGGCGACCACATCCGCAGCTCGCTCATGCTCATGACCGACGGCGTCTCTCCCGGGAACGAGGCGCGCGGCTACGTGCTGCGCCGGCTCCTGCGGCGCTCGCTGCGCTCCATGCGCCTTCTCGGGGTCGACGCGCCCGTCGTCACCGAGCTGCTCGACGTCTCCCGGAACCAGATGAACGCGTCGTACCCGGAGATCGACGAGCAGTGGGCGCGCGTGTCGCAGATCGCCGAGCGGGAGGAGAGCTCGTTCCGCCGGACGATCACGGACGGCACGAGGCTCTTCGACATGGCCGTCTCCGACGCGAAGTCGGCGCAGGCGTCGGTCCTCTCCGGGGAGCGCGCCTTCCAGCTCCACGACACGTACGGCTTCCCCATCGACCTCACGCTCGAGATGGCGGCCGAGCAGGGCCTCGAGGTCGACCAGGCCGGGTTCCGCGCCCTCATGGCGGAGCAGAAGGCGCGGGCCAAGGCCGACGCCAAGGCGAAGAAGGGCGGCGCGCAGGCGACCGAGGCGTACGGGCAGCTGCGCCGCGAGGGCGAGACGAGATTCCTCGGCTACACCGACCTCACCGCGGACTCCCGCGTGCTCGGAATCGTCTCCAACGGACAGCTCGTCACCACCGCGAAGCAGGGCGACACGGTCGAGGTCGTCCTCGCGGAGACGCCGTTCTACGCGGAGTCGGGCGGCCAGGACGCGGACACGGGCCAGCTGTACGGCACGGGACTGGCGATGGACGTCGTGGACGTGCAGAAGCCCGTGCCTGGCCTGTACGTGCACACGGTGACGCTCAGCGACGGCGAGCTCGCCGTCGGCGACACGCTCACGGCGCAGGTCGACGCCGCCGCGAGGCTCGGGTCCTGCCAGGCGCACTCGGCGACGCACGTCGTGCACGCGGTGCTGCGTGACCTGCTCGGGCCCACCGCGACCCAGGCCGGCTCGTACAACAAGCCCGGCTACCTGCGCTTCGACTTCTCGAGCTCGGCGGCCATGTCGCAGGGCATGCGCGAGGAGCTCGAAGGACTCTCGAACGACGCGATCCGGGCCGACCTGTCCGTGACCACCCGCGAGATGCCGCTCGCCGAGGCCAAGGCGCTCGGCGCGATGGCGATGTTCGGCGAGAAGTACGGCAGCGTCGTGCGGATGGTCGAGATGGGCGGCCCGTGGTCGCGCGAGCTGTGCGGCGGGACGCACGTCGAGCGCTCGAGCCAGATCGGCCTGCTGAGCCTCCTCGGCGAGCAGTCGGTCGGCGCGGGCGTCCGCCGGGTCGAGGCCTTCGTGTCGCAGGACGCGTTCTCGCACCTCGCGCGGGAGCGGGCGCTGGTGAGCAACCTCACCGAGATGCTCAAGGTCCAGCCGGACCAGCTCGTCGAGCGCGTCGAGCGCATGCTCGTCCAGCTCAAGAGCGCGGAGAAGACGATCAACGACCTCAACGCCGCGAAGGCTCTCGCGCAAGCGGGCGAGCTCGCGACGAAGGCGGTCGACGTCGAGGGCGTCAAGGTGCTCGCGCAGCGCGTGAGCGTCTCAGGCAACGACCTCCGCACGCTCGCGCTGGACCTGCGGAGCCGGCTCGGTGCCGACTCGGTCGTCTGCCTCGTCGGCGGTACGGACGCGCAGGCGTCCATCGTCGTCGCGACGGGCGACGGCGCCCGGGCGAAGGGGCTCTCGGCGGGTGCGCTCGTCGGCGTGGCGGCTCCGATGCTCGGCGGCCGGGGCGGCGGCAAGCCCGACTTCGCCCAGGGTGGCGGCACGAACGGTGCGGGGGCGCCCGCGGCGCTCGACGCGGTCGTGGCTGCCGTGAGGGACGGGGTCCGTCCCTGACGGCGGGGGAGGCACTGCCTCGCGGTGTGCGGCTGGCGCTCGACCTGGGCGCTGCCCGGATCGGGGTGGCCGCGTGCGACCGTGACGGGCTTCTCGCGTACCCCGTGACGACCGTGCCGGCCAGACCCGACCCCCTCCCGGCCATCCGGGGCCTCGTGGCCGAGTACGAGCCCGTCGCTGTCGTCGTCGGGCTCCCGGTGGACCTCGCCGGCAGGGACGGTCCGGCCGCCCGGTCGGTACGGGTGCGCGCCGCGCTGATCGCGGACGCGGTCCGTCCCGTACCCGTGTTCCTCGCGGACGAGCGGATGACGACCGCGACCGCCGCGAGTCGGCTGCGAGCATCCGGCCGCACGTCGCGCACGAGTCGTGCTGTCATAGACCAGGCCGCCGCAGTCGCTATCTTGGAGGGCGTCCTGGACGCGGAGCGTGGCGGGCAGGCCGCGTTCGAACGGGCGACCGGCGTTGCCCAGGAGGAGGAGTCGTGAGCGACCTGTTCGACGAGAACGGGAAGGTCGACAGAGCCGAGGCGGGCCGTCGGGTCCGCAGCGGGATCGCGGTGCTCATCGCCCTGGCGGTGCTCGTCGGCGGCGGCTGGTTCGCCGCGAAGAAGGGCTACGCCATGTACATGGACTGGCGCCAGACCGACGACTACATCGGGACCGGCGTCGACGACGTCCAGGTCACGATCCCGGCCGGCGCGAGCCTCACGGACATGGGTCTCGTGCTCGTGAAGGCCGACGTCGTCAAGTCGACGAAGGCGTTCCAGAGCGCGGCCGCCAAGGAGCCGAAGTCGACGACCATCCAGGCCGGCACGTACAAGATGAAGACGCACCTGCCGGCAGCCGCCGCGGTGGCGCGGCTCGTCGACCCCACGACGTACAAGGTGGTCAAGCGCGTCCTCATCCGCGAGGGACTGCGCATCACCGCGATGGTGCCGGTCCTGGCGAAGGGGACCGGCCTCACGGAGGACCAGATCAACGCGGCGCTCAAGGACCCGAGCAAGCTCGGCCTGCCCGACTGGGCGAACAAGAACCCCGAGGGCTTCCTCTTCCCCGACAGCTACGAGGTCGCCGACAAGCCGGACGCGCTCGCCACGCTCAAGGCGATGACGGCCGAGTTCAACAGCGTCATGGCGAGCGAGGACTTCGCGAACCGCGCGGCCGCGCTGGGGTACACGCCGCTGCAGGTGCTGACGGTCGCGAGCATCATCGAGGCCGAGGTCAACCGTCCGGAGGACAGGCCGATGGTCGCTCGGGCGATCTACAACCGCCTTCAGGGCAAGACGGAGAGCGGCCAGCCGATGAAGCTGCAGCTCGACTCGACGGTGATCTACGCGAACGGCGGGAACGGGCGGCTCACGACCACGGACGCCCAGCGGCAGATCGACTCGCCGTACAACACGTACAGGATCGACGGGCTCCCGCCCGGTCCGATCAACTCGCCCGGCAAGCAGGCCATCGAGGCTGCGCTCAACCCGGCGGACGGCACCTGGATCTACTGGGTCGTCGTGAACCCGCAGACCGGTGAGACGAAGTTCGCGAGCACGCTCGCCGACCACACCAAGAACGTGGCGCAGTTCCAGGCGTGGTGCCAGGCGAACAAGGGCAAGTGCTGACGACGCGGCGCTGTGCGGTGCTCGGCTCGCCGATCGAGCACTCGCTCTCGCCGGCGATCCACACGGCGGCGTACGCCCACCTGGGCCTCGACTGGACGTACGGCAGGTACGAGGTGGTCGCGGAGGACCTGCCCGACTTCGTCGAGGAGCTCGACGACTCGTGGCGGGGCCTCTCCTGCACGATGCCGCTCAAGCACGCGGTGGTCGCCCTCGGGCATCCCGACGAGATCGTGAGCCTCCTCGGCGTGGGCAACACCGTCGTCTTCGACGGGCACCCCTCCGACCCGTCCACCACGAGGATCCGCAACACCGATGTGCTAGGGCTCGAGGCAGCCCTGCGCCATGCCGGCGCAGACGGGTCCGAGTCTGCGCTGGTCGTCGGCAACGGCGCGACGGCGCGGTCGGCGCTCGCCGCCGTCGCGCGTCTCGGCGTGACCAGGCTCAGCGTTCTCGCGAGGGACTGCCGCAAGACCGAGGCTCTCGCCGACCTCGGGGAGCGGCTCGGCGTGGCCGTGGATCACGTCTCGCTGGGCAGTGAGGTCCCGTCGTGCGACATCGCCCTGTCGACGATCCCGGCCGAGGCGCAGCTCCACGTGGCCGACGCGGTCGCATCGGCGGCTCCCGTGGTGTTCGACGCCGTGTACGACCCGTGGCCCACGCCCCTCGCACGGGCGGTGACCGAGACGGGCAGCGGAGTCCTGCTGAGCGGGCTCGACCTGCTCGCGTGGCAGGCGCTGTACCAGGTCGAGCTGTTCACGGACAGGACGCTGCCGGTGTCGGTCTTGCTGGACGCCGCACACGCGGCGCTGGCCCGCCGGGCGTGACAGACTTCCGCCCATGCTCCGTTACCTGACCGCCGGGGAGTCGCACGGCCCGGCACTCGTCGCCACGCTCGACGGCATCCCGTCGCACGTGCGGGTGACGTCGGACGACGTCCGCCGCCAGCTCGCCCGCAGGCGGCTCGGAGTGGGCCGCGGCGCGCGGATGGCGTTCGAGGCGGACGAGGTGACCATCCTGGGCGGCGTCCGCCACGGGGAGACGCTCGGGTCGCCCATCGCGATCCAGGTGGGCAACACGGAGTGGCCGAAGTGGCAGCAGGTCATGGCCGCGGACCCCGTGGACGAGGAAGCCCTCGCGTCCCTGGCCCGCAACGCGCCGCTCACGCGGCCGAGGCCCGGCCACGCCGACCTCGCCGGGATGCAGAAGTACGACTGGGACGAGGCGCGGCCCATCCTCGAGCGCGCTTCCGCTCGCGAGACGGCGGCCCGGGTGGCGCTGGGCGCCGTGTGCATGCGCTTCCTCGAGCAGGCCTGCGGCATCACGGTGCTCAGCCACGTGGTCGCGCTCGGTACGGTGAGCGCGCCGACGGGCTTGTACCCGACGATCGCCGACCTCGAGCGGATCGACGCGGACCCCGCGCGGTGTGCCGACCCCGAGACCAG
>DASSQF010000210.1:0-2477 GCA_035702685.1 Propionibacteriaceae bacterium | reverse complement strand
GATGCTCGGCGGCCTGGAGATCACGCTCGCGGAGGACTAGGGAATCACGGCGCGCCCTGCCGCGTTGACCCGACGATGAAGGGAGGCGACGAGCGTGACTGAGCCTGTTGCCGACAGCCAGGTCTGGGACGAGATCCGTCGTGAAGCGGCCCGCGACGCCGCGTTGGAGCCCGCTCTCGCGGGCTACCTGAACGACGCGGTCCTCCGGCACCCGTCCCTCGAGGCGGCCCTCGGGACCCTCCTGGCCGGCAAGCTCGACGGCCACGGCCTGTCATCGCTGACGCTGCGCGACCTCGCCGCGGAGGCGTTCGAGAAGGACCCCTCGATCGGGACTGCCGTGATCGCCGACTTGCAGGCCGTGCTGACCCGCGACCCCGCGACCCGCGGCTACTCGCAGCCGCTCCTGTACTTCAAGGGCTTCCACGCGATCCAGGCGTACCGGATCGGCCACTACTACTGGACCCACAACCACGAGCCGCTCGCCCTGTACCTGCAGAGCCGGATCTCCGAGGTCTTCGCGGTGGACATCCACCCCGGTGCGAGGATCGGCAAGGGGATCATGTTCGACCACGCCACGAGCGTGGTCATCGGTGCGACGGCGGTTGTCGAGGACGACTTCTCCATGCTCCACGAGGTCACGCTCGGCGGTACGGGCCGGGTCGGCGGCGACCGCCACCCCAAGATCGGGCGCGGCGTGATGATCGGGGCCGGAGCCAAGGTGCTGGGCAACATCAAGGTCGGCGAGGGGGCGAAGATCGGCGCCGGCAGTGTCGTCCTCAAGGACGTGCCGCCGCACACGACGGTGGCCGGCGTACCGGCGAAGGTCGTGAGCTTCCCGCCCGAGTCGTTCCCCGCCCTCACCATGGACCAGTCCATCGACGGCCCGGAGTTCGACGAGCTCGCGATCTGAGCCCACCTCCCCGCGAACCCGGGCTCGACGCTCGATACTCTCCCGGAGAAGGGAGGGTGTCGTGGGGTTCCGGATCAGGCGCTCGTTCGCCGTCATGCCCGGCGTCCGCGTGAACCTCAGCCCCAGCTCCATCGGGCTGACGGTCGGCGGCAGGTACGCGAGGACGACGGTCAACTCGCGCACCGGTGTGCGCCGCTCGTACTCGATCCCCGGCACCGGCATCTCCTACACGTCGAGGCCCACGCAGGCGCCCGCACGGACCCGGGGCACGGTGAGGGTCACCCCGCCGCAGCAGGCCGCCGAGCACGCCCTCGCTCCGGCTCCGGGCCTCTTCGCTGCTCGTGGGGAGAAGGAGCTGTACGCGGCACTCACGCAGGGCCGGTACGCGGACCTCGAGGGCATCGCCTCGCGTCACCACGAGGTACGGATGACGTGCATGCTTGTCGACGGCTTCCACACGCCAGACACCCCGGAGACGTACCGGCGACTGCGCGGCATGTTCGAGGAGCTCTGGTCCTCCGGGTACGACCCCCAGCATGACGGCTTCCTCACGACGTACGCCTGGGCGTCGACGGCGACGATCGGCCTCGCGCCCGGGATCTCCGTCACGCTCCCGCTGCACCGCGCGGCGATCGGCCTGGCACTCGCCGAGCTGCGGCAGGAGAACGGCGACCTCGTCGAGGCGGCCGACCTCGTCGAGACCCTCGAGCCGTCGGCACCCGCAGCCGTGTCGCTCGCCGAGCTGTACGGACTGCTGGAGCGTTGGCCCGCGGTCGTGCAGCTCACCGAGCAGGTGTCGGGACGGGACGAGCTGTCGACGTTCCTGCTCATCCAGCGGGCCGCGGCGCTGCGCGAGCTGGACCACTACGTGGCCGCGCGGGAGGTGCTGCGCCCTGTGCTGGCCCGCCGCAGCGTGCCGCCCGAGCTGCGGCACCTGGCACTGCTCCAGCGGGGACTCGCGTACGCGGCGGAGGGGAAGCGCGGACAGGCGCGCCGCGACCTCGAGAGGATCCTGGCCGAGGACGGGCGCTTCCCCGGTCTCGCGGAGGCGCTGGCCGAGCTGCGCTAAGGCGGTGGCCGGAGGGCGTCTCCGTCCCCGTGCCCCCGCCCGGTCCTGCCGGCTGACACGTCGGACGACGCACCTACCTGCCGGTGCGTTGAGGGTCAGCGCCCGCCCGGGTCAGCTCGCCGAGGCCAGACCCACGGTGACGGCGTTGACGACCTCGCGGTAGAGCTCCTCGTTCTTCGCCGCCACGTAGGGCGGTACGAACTGGCAGGTCGCGGGGTCGAGGTCGACGCGGCTGCCGAACAGCGCGTCGAGCTCGTCCGGGCTCCAGAGCCGCCCGTCGATGCTGCCCACCACCGCGGAGGTGTGGGCGGCGATGATGAGGGCCGCCGTGTCCCACACGCTCGACGGGTTCGGGTTGAAGACGGCGTCCGTGTCGTACGTGAGCATGTTCATGACCGCGGGGTTGCCGGCGAAGGTGAGGCAGAACCAGTCGTCGCCGAGCGCGTCGAAGACCGGTGCCGCGAGATGGCGCGACGCGTGCTTGTACGCGTTGGCGGC
>DASSQF010000209.1:0-25224 GCA_035702685.1 Propionibacteriaceae bacterium | reverse complement strand
TGTTCGCGACGACGGTGGCGGAGAACGTACGGATCGGGAACAAGGACGCGAGCGATGCCGAGGTGGCCACGGCCCTCGTCCAGGCGGGTCTCCCTCTCGACCCCGGCCGCGTGGTCGGTGAGCTGGGCGCGACCCTCTCGGGCGGCGAGGCGCGCCGCCTCGCGCTGTCCCGCCTGTTCGCCGGCTCGTACGACGTCCTCGTCCTCGACGAGCCGACCGAGCACCTCGACGCCCCCACCGCGGACGCGCTGCTCGACGACCTGTGGTCGCACCGGGAACGGCGTGCTCTGCTCGTGGTGACCCACGACGAGCGGGTGGTCGCCCGCTGCGACAAGGTGGTACGACTGGGCGCCGCCCTCCCCCGCTGACCGGGGGACCGTGGGGGGTCCGGCGCGATTGCGCGGTTCACCATGTTAAGTGGGTGAACTGTACGTTCTCATGGCGGATTCGCCATGAGAAGCGACCACCTACCCACTTAACATGGTGAACCACCTGCCAGACATGGCGCACCGCCCCCACACCCCCACCTCAGCCACACACGCAGAACGGGTGCCGGGCAGCTGCCCGGCACCCGTCCCAGGGTGATGACGACGAGATCAGGCCTTGGTGAGCGGGCCGAGCGTCTTGTCGTTGGCGTACACGGTCGCCGCGTTGTCCTTGGTGACGATCACCGGGGGCAGCAGGTACGACGGGACGACCTTCACACCGTTGTTGTAGCTCTTGGTGTCGTTGACCTCAGGCGTCTTGCCCGACTGCAGGGCCTGAACCATGACGATCGACTGCGCGACGAGCTTGTTGGTGTCCTTGAAGATGGTCGAGTACTGCTGGCCGGCCATGATCGACTTCACCGACTCCACCTCGGAGTCCTGACCGGTGACGACGGGGAGCGGCTTGTTCGCGGCGGCGACGGAGGCCATCGCAGCGCGAGCCAGGGTGTCGTTCGGCGACAGGATGCCGTCGAGCTCGGCGCTCTGGTAGAAGCCGGAGAGCACCGTGTCCATGCGCTTCTGCGCGTTCTCGGCCTTCCAGCCCTGGGTCACGACCTGCTCGAAGGACGTCTGCTTCGAGAGGACCGTCAGGGTGCCGTCGTCGATCTTCGGCTTGAGGACGCTCATGGCGCCGTCGAAGAAGACCTTGGCGTTGGAGTCGTCCGGCGAGCCCGCGATGAGCTCGACGTTCCACTTCTGCTTGGTGCCCTTGCGAGCCTGGAGGCCCTGGAGGAGCGCCTGGCCCTGGAGGACACCGACCTTGAAGTTGTCGAACGCGACGTAGTAGTCGTCGTTCGGCGTGTTGGTCAGCAGGCGGTCGTACGCGATGACCGTGATGCCGGCCTTCTTGGCCGCGTCGAGCTGGGTGCCGAGCTGCGAGCCGTCGATGGCGCCGACGATCAGGACCTTGGCGCCCTTCTCGATCATGGCGCTGATCTGGTTCTGCTGCTCAGTGACGCCACCGTTGGCGAACTGGACGCTCGGGGTGAACCCGGCCTTCTTGAGACCGTCGTTGAACAGGCCCTCGGCGAGCACCCAGTTCTCCGACGTCTTCTGCGGGAGCGCGACGCCGATGACGGCGTCCTTGGCGAAGCCTGCCGCGCTCGCGCTGCCACTTGCTGCGGCGTCGGTACGACCGCTCCCACAGCCGGACAGTGCCAGGGCGCTGACGACTGCGAGAGCAGCCACAGCCTTGGCGATCTTCCTCATCTCAACCTCTTCCTTTGTCCGGCAGCCGTTCGGCCTGTCCGGGTCCCAACCCCCGCCCGCGTCTGGCTTGCGGGGAATCACTGCTGCAGCGTGTGATGCGGGCCCGCGAAGGCCCTCGCCGCGGGTGTGCCTATGACGACGTCGTCGTGGTGGTGATCGGTGCCGGCGTCTCGCCCGGCTCCTTCTTCCGCGAGGGGAAGAGCAGTCCGGTGATGGAGGGCTTGTTCTGCGACTTCTGCCACACGTCGAGGGCGACGGCCGCCAGGAGCACGAGGCCCTTGATCATCTGGGTGGCGTCGGAGCCGGCGCTCATGAGCTGGAGGCCGTTGTTGAGCACGGCCATGACGAGACCGCCGACGAGCGAGCCGACGACCGTGCCGACACCGCCGGAGACCGCGGCGCCGCCGATGAACACGGCTGCGATCGCGTCGAGCTCCCAGCCCACACCGTCGAACGGGCCGGAGGCGGTCGACCGGCCGACGAACATCATCCCGGCGAACGCCGCGAGCATCGACATGTTCATCATGACGAGGAAGTACGTACGACGGGTGTTCACACCGGACAGCTCGGCGGCGAGGCGGTTGCCTCCGACGGCGTAGATGTGGCGGCCGAAGACCGTACGGCTCGTGATGTAGCTGTACAGGATGACCAGCGCGGCCAGGATGAGGCCCGGGACCGGGAACGACGAGCCCGGACGGCCGGTGCCGAACATCCACGTCAGGTAGCCGATGACGATCGTCACGAGCACGAGCCGGACGACGGTCACCGACATGGGCGGCACGTCCGCACCGATCTTCGTGAGCGCACGGCGCTGGCTCAGCTGCATCCACACGAGCACGGCGATCGCGGCGATGCCCAGGAGCAGGGTCGAGTTGTTCATGCCGGTGTTCGGGCCCCACTCGGGCAGGTAGCCCGCGCCCATGTACTGGAAGGGCTTCGGCACCGGGACCGTCAGCGACTTGCCGACCCACTGGTTGGCGCCGCGGAAGAACATGTAGCCGGCCAGTGTGACGATGAAGCCGGGGATGCCCATGTACGCCACCCAGAACCCCTGCCATGCGCCACAGAGCGCACCCAGGGCCAGGCCGAGCAGGATCGCGACCCACCAGGGAATGCCCCAGTCGCGCATCGCGATGGCGACCACGATGCCGACGAAGGCCGCGACCGAGCCGACCGACAGGTCGATGTGGCCGATGATGATGACCATCACCATGCCGATGGCCAGCACGAGGATGTAGCTGTTTCCGTTGAGCAGGTTCATGAGGTTGGTCGGGGTGATCACCAGACCGCCCGTCAGCCCGTGGAACAGCAGGGCGAGGGCGACCATCACGAACAGCATGCCGAACTGGCGGAGGCTTCCGCCGAAGAGTTCCTTGAGAGCGTTCATCGTCAGCTTTCTCGCGTCACGCCGCGGTGGTCGTGTTGGTGGGGACGAGGGTCATGAGACGCATCAGGCCCTCCTGGGTGGCGTCCTTCGCGTCGACGCAGCCCGTGATGACGCCGGCGCTGACCGTGTAGATCCGGTCGCACGTGCCGAGGAGCTCCGGGAGCTCGGAGGAGATCATCATGATCCCCTTCCCGGCCGCGGCGAGGGAGTTCATGATCACGTACATCTCGTACTTGGCGCCGACGTCGATGCCTCGGGTCGGCTCGTCCAGGATCAGCAGCTCGGGCTCCGTGAAGAGCCACTTCGCGACGACGACCTTCTGCTGGTTGCCGCCGGACAGCTTCATGACGCCCTCGTTGACGCTGGGCGTCTTGATCCGCAGCTCGCGGCGGTACTTCTCGGCCGCCACGTGCTCCGCGTTGCGGTCGACGACGCCCTTGGGCGAGATGCGGGGCAGGTCCGCCGAGACGACCGTCGTACGGATCATGTCGAGCAGGTTGAGGCCGAGGACCTTGCGGTCCTCGGTGACGTAGGCGAGCCCCAGGTCGATGGCCTGCTCGACGTTCTTCGGGGCGACCTCCTTGCCGTGCAGGGACATGGAGCCCTTGACGTACCGGCCGTACGACCTGCCGAAGAGCGAACGTGCCAGCTCTGTACGACCGGCGCCCATGAGTCCCGCGAACCCGACGATCTCGCCCGCGCGGATCTGGAACGTCGACCCCTTGCACACGAGCCGCTCGGCGACCTCGGGGTGACGGATCGTCCAGTCCTTGACCTCGAGGAGCACATCTCCCGGGTTGGACGTCCGCTCGGGGAAGCGGGAGGTGAGGGGGCGGCCGACCATGCCGCGGATGAGGCGGTCCTCGTCGACACGCTCGCCCTCGGGGACGTTGATCGTCTCGACGCTGTGGCCGTCGCGGATGATCGTGATGGAGTCGGCGATCGCCGCGATCTCGTTGAGCTTGTGGCTGATCATGATGCAGGTGATGCCGTGGGACTTGAACTCACGGATGAGGTCCAGCAGGTGCGCCGAGTCGGACTCGTTGAGCGCGGCGGTGGGCTCGTCGAGGATGAGCAGCTTCACGTCCTTGCTGATCGCCTTCGCGATCTCGACGAGCTGCTGCTTGCCGACCCCGATGTTCTTGATCTGGGTGTCCGGCTCGTCGTGGAGCCCGACGCGCACCATGAGCTCCCGTGCCCGGTGCCGTGCCGTCAGCCAGTCGATGCCCCCGCGGCCCCGGACCTCGTTGCCCAGGAAGATGTTCTCGGTGATCGACAGCTCGGGGATGAGCGCGAGCTCCTGGTGGATGATCACGATGCCCGCGGCCTCGCTGTCGCGGATGTTCGAGAACTTCGCCGGCTTGCCGTTGAGGAAGATCTCCCCGCGGTACGAGCCGTGGGGGTGGACGCCGGAGAGCACCTTCATGAGCGTCGACTTGCCCGCGCCGTTCTCGCCGCAGATCGCGTGGATCTCGCCTCGCCGTACGCGAAGGCTCACGCCGTCGAGCGCCCTGACCCCGGGGAACTCCTTGACGATGTCCTTCATCTCGAGGATGTCGTCTGCCTGGTCGAGCATCTGATCCCCTTCCTGCTGTCCGGTCGCGGTCTTGCGGGCCACGGCTGCGTGGCGTGCGTGAGCGCTGGGAGACCCGAGCTCAGGCAAGTGTGGATGCCCGCCGTGATGGACACTAGGACCCGGGTTTTATGCCTGTCAACGACCGAAAAGACACAGGATGGTCACGATCTTATGTACGGTTATCGGGCAAAAGTCTTGACATATGGATCGGGAGCCGAAATGGTTCACCAATGATCGTTCCTTCGTCCGCGGCCGAGCGCCTCTCGCCCAGGGACCGTACGCGCGAGGAGGTCTACGCGATCATCCGCGGATCGCACGGGGTCAGCCGGTCAGCGCTCTCCAGTGCGACGGGCCTCTCGTCGAGCACGGTCGGCCACGCGGTGGCGCGTCTCATCGCGGAGGGACGCGTCGTCGAGAGCACTCTCTCACCCATGGGAAGAGGGACCGGCAGCGGGCGGCGCGCCGCGATCCTCACGGCCGTGCCGGGTGCAGCGCGCGTGGGCGCCATCGACTTCGGGCACCAGCACTTCCGGGTGGCGATCGGCGACGAGTCGGCTCAGGTCATCGACGAGCTGTACGTGCGTCAGGCGGTCGACGAGTCCCCGGAGGCCGGCCTCGACGCGGCGTGCGCGGCGATCCGTGACCTCTGCGCCCGGCACGGCATCACAGACCTCGCCGGGGTCGCGGTCGGTGTACCCGGTACGGTCGAGCGCGCCACGGGCATCATCCGCATGACGACGATCCTGTCGAACTGGTCCGGGATGAGTCCTGCCCTCGAGGTCGAGAAGCGCCTCGGCGTACGTGCGCTGGTGGAGAACGACGCCACGCTCGGTGCACTCGGGGAGCGCCACCACGGGGCCGGGGAGCAGCACGAGGACTTCCTGTACGTCAAGGCCTCGCACGGGGTGGGCGCCGCGCTCGTGATCGGCGGTGAGCCGTACCGGGGTGGCATGGGCTTCGCCGGAGCGATCGGCCACACGCACATCGAGGGCCGGCCGGAGCTCTGCCGCTGCGGCTCGCGCGGCTGTCTCGAGGCCGTCGTGTCCGTGCCGTCGGTGATGGAGCAGATCTCCCACACCCGTCCCCAGCAGGACGGGGAGGACGTCGAGGACCTCGCCAGCCTGACCGACGCGGTCTCGACCCGGGTCCTCAACGAAGCGGGTCGCGTCCTGGGCCAGGCTCTCGCGGACTTCATCAACCTCGTCAACCCGACCGCTGTGGTCATCGGCGGTGAGCTGGGCAGCTCCGGCCCCGCCTTCATCCACGGCGTCCGGTCCTCGGTGAACCGCTTCGCTCAGCTGCCCCACGCCTCGGCCTGCGTCGTGCTGCCCGCGGAGCTGGGCACGCGTGCCGAGCTGGTCGGCGGGCTCGTCCTCGCCGGGACCCTCGTCGCGCCCGGCGCCTGACGCGCCTCCTGCCGAACCGGCCTCGCACGAGGTCGTACAGGGGTAGCGTGCCGTGGCAGACGCACAGGCTGCTCCGCTCGCCTCGGTACGGCTCCGGGACCGCACGGCAGCGGGCGACGCCGTGAGCAAAGGGGACGACGTGGTCACCGACCAGTCCGTACGCACCATCTCGGACCGCCGCAACAAGTGGACGTTCGGGGTCGGCACCGTCGGGCGCGACATGGTCTACACGCTCGTCAGCATGTTCCTCATCGTCTATCTCACCGAGGTCCTCAACCTGCCGGACGCCGAGCTCGCGTGGGCGACCGGGCTGATCCTCGCCGTACGGCTCTTCGACGCGGTGGCCGACATCGTCATGGGCGGCATCGTGGACAACACCCGTACGAGGTGGGGGCACTACAAGCCCTGGATCGCGGGCGGCGTGCTGGCGTCGGCGGTCGTCACCACGCTGCTGTTCACCGACATCGGGCTGCACGGGACGACGTTCGTCGTGGTGTTCGTCGGGCTGTACCTGCTGTGGAGCCTGTCGTGGACGGCCAACGACATCCCGTACTGGTCGATGCTCCCCGCGCTCACCCTCGACCAGAAGAAGCGCGAGAGCTTCGGCTCGCTGGCCAAGATCTTCGCCACGGTCGGGCTCTTCACCGTCGTCGTCGCCATCATCCCGGTGACGACCGCGCTCGGCGGCACACCCCGCGCGTGGACGCTGTTCACCCTGGCCGTCGTCGTCATCATGGTCCTCGGGCAGGCCGTGACCCTGTTCGGCGTCCGCGAGCCGCCGATCACCGTCGACCAGGAGCGGACGACACTGCGCGAGCTCGCGGGGGTCGTCTTCCGCAACGACCAGCTGCTGTGGACGGCCATCGCGATGGTCCTGTTCATGACGGGGTACATCACGACGACGAGCTTCGGCGTCTACTTCTTCAAGTACGTGTACCGCGACGAGAACATGTACTCGCCGTTCGCCGCGGTCCTCGTCGGCTCGCAGCTCCTCGGCTACCTCGTGTTCCCCTGGCTCGCGAAGCGGATGACGCGCCGCACGCTGTACACGCTGGCGACGGCGTTGATCCTCGCCGGCTACGCGGTCTTCTTCGTCAGCCCGATGAACATGATCCCCCTCGGGCTCGCCGGCCTGCTCATGTTCATCGGCCAGTCGTTCGTCACCCTGCTCATGCTCGTGTTCCTCACCGACACCATCGAGTACGGGCAGTGGAAGCTCGGCCGTCGCAACGGGGCCGTGACGTTCGCGCTCCAGCCGTTCATCAACAAGGTCGGGGCCGCCCTCGCGACACAGATCGTGAGCGTCACGCTGATCTTCTCGGGCGTGAACGACGCGGCGACACCCTCCGACGTCCCCGCGTCCGGGCTGCTGCTCATCAAAGTGGCGATGCTCGTCGTGCCGCCGCTGCTCATCGTGGTCGGGTACGTCATCTACAGGACCAGGTACCGCATCGACGAGGCCATGTACGCGTCGCTCGTCGCCGACCTCCGCGAACGCGGCCAGCTGCGCTGACGTGACGCCGGCGGCTGACCACCTGGTCGCCCAAAGGTTCACCATGTTAAGAGGGTGAGTGGGACGTTCTCATGGCGGATCATCCGTGAGAACCAGCGGCTGACCAGGTCAACGTGATGAACCGGCGAGCGCCGGCCAGGCCGTCGCCTCCCGCATCTCCATCAGCATCCGGTGGGGAGGGTGTGCCACGGGAGCCGGCGTGCGCCACACTGAGCACATGCTCGTGGCCTTCTCCGTCAGTACAAGCGGCTCCAGCGAGGGGTACGTGCACGAAGCGGTCGCCGCGGCCGTACGTGTCGTGCGCGACTCGGGGCTGCCCAACCACACGGACGCCATGTTCACGACGATCGAGGGCACCTGGGACCAGTGCATGGCGGTGGTCAAGGAGGCCGTCGAGGCCATCGGCGAGTACGGGCCGCGGATCAGCCTCGTGCTCAAGGCAGACATCTTCGGCGACCGCACGGGCGAGCTCACCGGCAAGCTGGAGCGCCTCGAGACCGCGCTCGAGCAGCTCGAGGTCTGACGGTCCTCATCTGCGGCCGGCGATGGACGACGACCAGGCACCCCGCGTCGAGACCGGCATGAGCACCGCCTTCGACCCCCACCCCGACCTCCCCACCGAGCGCGCGCATCGCCCTGCACCCTCCCCGTTCGACGCTCCTGACGCCGTCCACCGCGTCGGCCCCTACCTCGTACGCCGTGCCCGTCCCGACGACGCGCTCGCCTACTGCCTCGCGGACGCGGAGATGGTCGCGGGCTCGTACCCCGGTGTCATGCCCGAGCAGTGGTCGAGGGACCGGCTCGAGGAGGCGGAGGGACTGGTGCCCGGCAGGGCGGCGGCCTTCGCGGAGAACCTGGCGACCGAGGCCCGCGGGGAGGAGCCCGACGACCGTACCTGGCTCGCGCTCTCGAGCGACGGCTCGATCGTCGGGATCTGCGTGAGCCGGGCGACGCCGCAGGACTGGGAGGCCATCAACGACGTGCGGCCCATCCCCGGCGTCACGCACCAGCTCAACCACCTGTACCTGCGGCCGGCCGTCCAGGGCACGGGCCTCGCGGACGCGCTCATGGACCTGGCGCTGCCCGGCCGCATGCCCGCGTACCTCTGGATCATCGGCGGCAACGAGCGGGGCCGGCGCTTCTACGCCCGGCACGGCTTCGTCGGCGACGGCGTCACGTACAGCTGCGGCCCCATCTGGTACGACATGCCGCTGTTCCGCATGTACCGCCGCGCCTGAGTCGTCGCCGGTCGGGCGCCGGTCCGGAGCCTGCCTCGAGGACAGGTTGTACCCATACCCCCAGGGGCATGGACGGTAACCGGTACCCCGCCCGCAGACGCTCACGAGGCCAGGTTTAGCCTTGCAGAAGATTTTGATCTTTCAATCCTCGGGAGCACCGTGGCTGACCAGCGAGACATCACCGAGCGTCCGGACCTGTCGCAGGGAACAGGGCGTGTGGGACCCGTCCGATCCAGGATGCCGGTCTACATGGACCTGCTTCCCCCCTGCAACAACGCCTGTCCGGCGGGGGAGAACATCCAGGAGTGGCTGAGGCTCGTCAAGGCCGGCCAGGAGGAGCTCGCCTGGCGTCAGCTCGTCCAGGACAACCCGTTCCCGGCGATCCACGGCCGTGTCTGCTACCACCCGTGCGAGGGCGCCTGCAACCGTACGGGCCTCGACGCGGCCATCTCGATCCACGGTGTCGAGCGGTATCTCGGCGACCTCGCCCTCGAGCGCGGCTGGGAGTTCCCCCGCCTCGAGCACCCCACGGGCCTCAAGGTCCTCATCATCGGCGCGGGCCCGTCCGGCCTGTCCGCGGCGTACCACCTCGCCAGCCTCGGCCACTCGGTCGAGATCCGCGACGCCGGCGATCTTCCCGGCGGCATGATGCGGTACGGCATCCCCGAGTACCGCCTCCCGCGCCACATACTCGACGCCGAGATCGACCGGCTCCGGAGCCTCGGCATCGTCTTCGTCCAGAACCACAAGGTGAAGGACCTGCTCGCAGAGCAGCGGGAGGGCGGCTTCGAGGCGGTCTTCGTCGCCATCGGCGCCCACCTGTCCAAGCGTGTCGAGATCCCGAGCATGGACGCGGGCAGGATGATCGACGCCGTCTCCTTCCTCCACGACGTGGCGAGCGGCGAGCGGCCGGTCATCGGCCGTCGGGTGGCGGTGTACGGCGGCGGCAACACGGCCATGGACGCCGCGCGCGTCGCCCGACGGCTGGGCGCCGAGGAGTCCATCGTCATCTACCGCCGCGGCGAGGAGCAGATGCCCGCGCACGCAGCCGAGAAGGACGAGGCGGTCCGCGAGGGCGTCAAGATGAACTGGCTGCGGACGATCTCCGCGATGGACGCCGACTCCATGACCGTCGAGATCATGGAGCTCGACGAGAACGGGAAGGCCCGCGGCACCGGGCGGTACGAGACGATGGCCGCCGACACCGTCATCCTCGCCCTCGGGCAGGAGGCCGACTCGAACTTCCTCCGGCGCATCCCGGGGCTGCGGTTCGAGAACGACGTGGTGCGCGTCGACGAGACGACCCTCATGACGGACGTGCCGGGCATCTTCGCCGGCGGTGACGTCGTGCCGAGCGACCGTACGGTCACGATCGGCGTGGGACACGGCAAGCGCGCCGCCCGCATGATCGACAACTACCTCTTCAACCGGCAGGCCGGTCCGCGCGTCAAGCATCCGCTCGCCTCGCTCGACATGCTGAACCTGTGGTACTTCGGCGACCACGCCCGGCGCATGGAGCCGGAGCTCGCCGTCGAGCACCGCGTCGACTTCGCCGAGGTCGTCGAGGGGCTGAACGCGGAGGAGGCGCACTTCGAGGCCTCCCGCTGCCTCTCGTGCGGCAACTGCATCGAGTGCGACGGCTGCCTGGGCGCCTGCCCCGAGGACGCCATCATCAAGCTCGGCAAGGGGTTCCGCTACCGCTACAACTACGAGAAGTGCACGGGCTGTGCCAGCTGCTTCGAGCAGTGCCCGGTCCACGCCATCGAGATGATCCCGGAGCACTGACACATGACCACCATCACCCGCACCGTCACCGGCGAGGCTGTCGCCCCGGCCGGCGCGCACGAGCGCGTCATCATCGACGGCAACGAGGCCGCGGCCTCCGTCGCCTTCCGCCTCAACGAGCTGTGCTCCATCTACCCGATCACCCCGAGCTCGACGATGGCCGAGCTCGCGGACGAGTGGGCGGCCCACCAGCTCTCGAACGTCTGGGGCACGATCCCCACCGTCATCGAGATGCAGTCCGAGGCGGGCGCGGCGGGCGCGATGCACGGCGCCCTCCAGGGCGGCGCGCTGTCGACGACCTTCACGGCGTCGCAGGGCCTGCTGCTCATGATCCCGAACATGTACAAGATCGCCGGCGAGCTCACGAGCACCGTCTTCCACGTCGCGGCCCGCTCGCTCGCCACGCAGGGCCTGTCGATCTTCGGCGACCACCAGGACGTCATGGCCGTCCGCCAGACCGGGTTCGCCCTGCTGGCCAGCGCCTCCGTCCAGGAGGCCCACGACATGGCGGCCGTCTGCCAGCTGGCCACGCTGCGGTCCCGGATCCCGTTCCTCCACTTCTTCGACGGCTTCCGTACCTCCCACGAGCTCAACACCGTGCAGCGCCTCAGCGACGACGACCTGCGCTCGTACGTCCCGGAGTCCCTCATCCAGGCCCACCGCGACCGCGGCCTGTCGCCTGAGCACCCGTTCATCCGGGGCACCGCGATGAACCCCGACACGTACTTCCAGGCTCGCGAGACGGTCAACCCGTACTACGCCGCGACGCCCGGCATCGTCCGCGAGTGCCTCGCGCAGTTCGCGGCGCTCACCGGACGCGCGTACGACCTCGTCTCGTACCACGGGGACCCGGAGGCCACCGAGGTGGTCGTCGTCATGGGCTCCGGCACGCAGAGCGTCGAGGCGGCCGTGGACCGGCTCGTACGGCAGGGACGCAAGGTCGGCATGATCGCGATCCGGCTGTACCGGCCGTGGCCCACGGAGGACGTGCTGGCCGCCATCCCCCGGACCGCGACCCGTATCGCAGTCCTCGACCGCACCAAGGAGCCCGGCTCGGGCGGCGAGCCCCTCTTCCTCGACGTGCTCAGCGCGCTGGGCGAGGCGTACGCCTCCGGTGCCCGCGCGTCGATGCCGGTCGTCGTCGGCGGCCGCTACGGCCTGTCGAGCAAGGAGTTCACGCCGGCGATGGCGGCGGGGATCTTCGCCGAGCTCGCCTCCGTCTCCCCGCGTCCGAGGTTCACGGTCGGCATCACCGACGACGTCTCGATGACGAGCATCGACTACGACCCGAGCGAGGACTACGAGGACCCGTCGGTGCACCGCGCGGTGTTCTACGGCCTGGGCGCCGACGGTACGGTCGGTGCGAACAAGAACACGATCAAGATCCTCGGCTCCACCGTCGCCGAGGGCTCGGACGTACCGCTGTACGCGCAGGGCTACTTCGTCTACGACTCCAAGAAGTCCGGTTCGCGGACCGTGTCCCACCTCCGGTTCGGGCCCAACCCCATCAAGGCCCCGTACCTCATCAACCAGTCCGGGTTCATCGGCTGCCACCACTGGTCGATCCTCGAGCGGGTCGACGTCCTCGAGTTCGCCCGTCCGGGGGCGACGCTGCTCATCAACAGCTCGTACGCGCCCGACGAGGTCTTCGACCACCTGCCCGACACGATGCAGCAGAAGATCATCGACCTCGGCATCCGGCTGTACACGATCGACGCCACCGAGGTGGCCCGGATGGTCGGGCTGGGCCGGCGCACGAACACAGTGCTCCAGACGTGCTTCTTCGCGATCTCCGGTGTGCTGCCGAGGGCCGTGGCCGTCGAGGCGGTCAAGAAGGCCATCACCAAGACGTACGGCAAGAAGTCGGCCGACATCGTCGCGAAGAACCACGCGGCCGTCGACGAGTCCCTCGCCCACCTCCACGAGGTGACGGTCCCGGCGAAGGCGACCAGCACGCACGGGCTGCTCGAGGCGGTGCCGGCGAGCGCGCCGGAGTTCGTGCGCGAGGTCACGGCGAAGATGCTCATGGGCCACGGCGACGACCTGCCCGTCTCCGCGCTGCCGGTGGACGGCTCATACCCCTCGGGCACGACTCAGTACGAGAAGCGGAACATCTCCGACATCGTCGCCGAGTGGGACCCCGAGCAGTGCATCCAGTGCGGCAACTGCGCGTTCGTCTGTCCGCACGCCGTCCTCCGCGCGAAGTACTACCCGACCAGCGCGCTCGAGGACGCTCCCGACTCGTTCCAGTGGGCGCCGCTCAACGCGGCCGGCGTGCCCGACGGCGCGTACACCCTCCAGGTGTACGGCGAGGACTGCACCGGCTGCGGCCTGTGCGTCGAGGCGTGCCCGGTGAAGCCGCTGCGCGCTCCCACCCACCGCGCGATCAACCTCATGCCGGCCAAGCCGCAGCAGACCGTGCGGGAGAACGTGGCGTTCTTCGAGTCGCTCCCCATGAACGACCGGAGCCGGCTCGACTTCGGGACGGTTCGTGGCACGCAGTTCCTCGAGCCGCTGTTCGAGTTCTCGGGGGCGTGCGCCGGGTGCGGCGAGACCCCGTACCTGAAGCTGCTCAGCCAGCTGTTCGGTGACCGGGCGACCATCGCGAACGCGACGGGCTGCTCGTCGATCTACGGCGGCAACCTGCCGACGACGCCGTGGGCGAAGAACGCGAAGGGCCGCGGTCCGGCCTGGTCGAACTCCCTGTTCGAGGACAACGCCGAGTTCGGTCTCGGTCTCCGCCTCGCGGCCGACCTGCACATGTCCCTCGCGCGGAAGCGACTGGGCGACGTACGGGCGCTGGTCGGGTCCGAGCTCGCGGACCAGCTCATCGCCGCCCCGCAGGAGTACGAGTCCGACCTCGTCCAGCAGCAGGAGAGGGTCAACGCGCTCCGCGCCCGCCTGGACGCGGTGGAGCCGGGAGCCTCGGACGAGGAGCGGCGGCTCATCGCCGACCTGCGCTCGGTCGCCGACCACCTGCTGCGCCGCTCGGTGTGGATCGTCGGTGGCGACGGCTGGGCCTACGACATCGGGTCCGGTGGCGTCGACCACGTCCTCGCCTCGGGTCGCGACGTGAACATCCTCGTGATGGACACCGAGGTGTACTCGAACACCGGCGGCCAGGCGTCCAAGTCGACGCCGATGGGCGCCGTGGCGAAGTTCGCCGCCGCCGGCAAGATGACGAACAAGAAGGACCTCGCGCTGCAGGCGATCTCGTACGGGAACGTGTACGTGGCGCGGGTCGCCTTCGGCGCCGACCCCCAGCAGACCCTCAAGGCCTTCCGTGAAGCGGAGGCCTACCGCGGGCCGTCACTCATCATCGCGTACAGTCATTGCATCGCACACGGCTTCGACCTGAAGCAGGGGCTCGATCAGCAGTACCGCGCCGTCAACTCGGGTCACTGGCCTCTCGTACGCTACAACCCGATGGTCAAGGTGAAGGGCGGGAACCCGTTCCTGCTCGACTCGCCGAGGCCTCGGCTGCAGCTCAAGGACTACGTGTACAGAGAGCTGCGGTACAAGATGCTTGCGCAGGCCGACCCGGCCGAGGCGGAGCGGATGCTGGAGCTGGCTCAGCAGACGGTGAACCAGCGCTGGAGTACGTACGAGGAAATGGCGACGAGGAGCGCGGCCGACTTCGCGTCGGACGCCCGGGAGTGACGAGACGAGTGAGGAACGAATGAGCCTGGAAACGAAGTACCTGGGGTTGAAGCTCCGCAACCCTGTGGTCGCGTCCGCAGGTCCGCTGCAGCAGACCCTCGACGGGGTGAAGTCCCTGGCCGATGGTGGTGTGGGCGCCATCGTCATGTACTCGCTCATGGAGGAGCAGATCCGCGCCGAGCAGGCCCGTCAGATCGCCGTCGAGGCGAACACGGACGACTCGTTCGCGGAGGCGCTGTCCTACTTCCCGAGCGTGCCCATCAGGGCTCCGGGCGCGGACCCCGCCTCGTCGGCGTACCTGCGGCTCCTCGAGAACGCGGCGAAGTCCGTGGACGTGCCGGTCATCGGCAGCCTCAACGGCGCCACGATGGGTGGCTGGATCTCCTTCGCCAAGAGGATGCAGGACGCGGGCGCCGCGGCGCTCGAGCTGAACATCTACTACGTGCCCGGCAACATGCGGATCCCGAGCGAGGAGGTCGAGAACCTTCACCTCGAGGTGCTCGTGGGTGTCAAGGACGCCGTCACCATCCCGGTCGCCGTCAAGCTCGCCCCGTACTTCTCGTCGTTCGGCGAGATGGCCGCGCAGCTCGACCGTCACGGCGCCGACGGTCTCGTGCTCTTCAACCGCTTCTTCCAGCCGGACGTCGACGTCGAGTCGCTCCAGCTCGAGCCGCACGTCGACCTCTCGACGCCGTTCTCGGGCCGGCTGCCGCGCACGTGGATCTCGGCGCTGTACGGACGGGTGCGGGCGTCGCTCGCCGGCACCTCCGGCGTCGAGACGAGCGAGGACGTCGTGAAGTACCTGCTCGCCGGCGCGGACGTCGTCATGACGACCTCCTCGCTCCTGCGGTACGGGCCGTCGCACGCCAGGAAGCTCATCGCCGGGCTCGAGCAGTGGATGCTTCGCAAGGGCTTCAGCTCGATCGACGACTTCCGTGGCCTCCTCGCCGTGCCGAACGACGTCGACGGCGCCGCATACGAGCGTCAGGGCTACGTCGCGGCGCTCACCAAGGCTCGCGGAACATTCCAGGACTACGCGGTCGCGCCGAGCTGAGGCTGGCTCGACGCAGAGGAGGCCGCTGCGCGGGGGCCGTCCCCTTCGGGGGACGGCCCTTTGGCGTCTCCGGACACCCTTCGCCACCGAGGTCGTACCCCGTCTGCTCATCATGGGGTGACGACGAACCTGCAGATCCCACGACGAATTCGTCGTGGGTGCGCAGAGTCACCTACAGCCCATGAGGAACCGACAGCGGCTGTACGAGGCCGGGACGGTCAGATGACCTCGCGGACCTTCGGGTAGTGGCACGCGACGACGTGGCCGGGCTCCAGCTCGATCGGCTGCGGCACCTCGGCGGCGCAGCGCTCCGTCGCCAGGGGGCAGCGGGTGCGGAACACGCAGCCGGACGGCGGGTTCTGAGGGCTGGGCAGGTCGCCGTAGAGGAGGATCCGCTCGCGGTCGCGCCTCGGCTCGGGCACCGGCACGGCCGACATGAGAGCCTGTGTGTACGGATGCATCGGCCGCTCGTACAGCGTGTTCCGGTCGGCGAGCTCCATCATCTTGCCGAGGTACATGACGAGGACGCGGTCGGAGATGTGCCGGACGACCGACAGGTCGTGCGCGATGAACACGTACGCGAGGTTCTGCTCGTTCTGGATGTCCTCGAGCAGGTTGATGACCTGCGCCTGGATCGACACGTCGAGCGCGGAGACCGGCTCGTCGCAGACGATGAGCTTCGGCTTCAGCGCGATCGCACGGGCGACGCCGATGCGCTGACGCTGGCCGCCGGAGAACTCGTGCGGGTACCGGTTGTAGTGCTCGGGGTTGAGGCCGACGCGCTCCATGAGCGCCTGGACCTCCTTCTTCACGCCGCCGGGCGGGGTCACGTGCTGGATCTCGAACGGCGCCGCGATGATCTGGCCGATCGGGTGGCGGGGGTTGAGGGAGCCGTACGGGTCCTGGAACACCATCTGCAGCTCGCGCCGCAGGTGCCGCAGCTCTTCGCCCTTGGCGTGGGTGACGTCGCGCCCCTCGAACTCGATCGTGCCGGCGGTGGGCTCGAGGAGCTTGAGGATCGTGCGGCCGGCAGTGGACTTGCCGCAGCCGGACTCACCCACCAGGCCCAGGGTCTCGCCCGCCTCGAGGCTGAGCGACAGCCCGTCGACGGCCTGGACCGGAGCCCCTTCGGTACGGAGGATCTTCTGGCTGTACGTCGGGAAGTACTTCTTCAGGTCGGTGACGGTCAGCAGGCTCACGACTTCCCCTTACAGCTTCGGAGCGACGCGCTCGGCGAACACCTCGGCGCGCGTTTGAACAGGGATGTGGCACCGCGAGTCGTGCTTCGGGTACGACTCCAGCAGCGCCGGCTCCTCCACGTTGCAGGGCCGCGGCGAGAACTCCTTGAACGCACAGCGTGGGTGGAACTTGCAGCCCGGAGGAATGTTGATGAGCGACGGCGGGTTGCCCGCGACCGGGACCAGGCGGTCCTGGCGCAGCCGGTCGAGCCGCGGCATCGAGCTCAGCAGGCCCCACGTGTACGGGTGGTCGGGCTGGTGGAACAGGTCATCGACCTCCGCGTACTCCACGCAGCGGCCGCCGTACATCACGAGCACGTCGTCGGCGATCTCCGCGACGACGCCCAGGTCGTGGGTGATCATGATGATGGCCGACCCGAACTCCGCCTGCAGGTTCCGCATGAGGTCGAGGATCTGCGCCTGGACGGTGACGTCGAGCGCCGTGGTCGGCTCGTCGGCGATGAGCAGCTCGGGGTTGTTGATGAGGGCCATGGCGATCATCGCTCGCTGCCGCATGCCGCCCGAGAACTCGTGGGGGTACTGGTCGTACCGGCGACCCGGGTTCGGGATCCCCACGCGGCCCAGCATGTCGACGACACGGGTCTTCGCGGAGCTCCTCGAGATCTTCTCGTGGACCTGGATCGCCTCGGTGAGCTGGAAGCCGATCGTGTAGTACGGGTGGAGCGCAGACAGCGGGTCCTGGAAGATCATGGCCATCTTGCGGCCGCGCAGCCCGCGGAGCTCCTCGTCGGAGACCTTGAGGAGGTTCTCGTCGTCGAGCCAGATCTCGCCCGAGATCCTCGCGCGGGTCCCCCGGTGCAGGCCCATGACCGCCAGGGACGTGACGGACTTGCCGGACCCGGACTCGCCGACGATCCCCAGGGTCTGGCCCTTCTCGAGGTCGAAGGTGAGGCCGTCGACCGCCTTCACGAGCCCGTCGTCGGTGGGGAAGGTCACGTGCAGGTCGTTGACGCGCAAGAACTTCTTCGTGCTCGTCGATGCTGATGGGGAACGGTCCACCCGGGTGCCTCTGCTCTCAAGAGTCTCGGCGGTGCCGACCTCGTCGCGTGCGTCGACCATCAGCCGACCAGCTTCACACGCGGGTCGATGAAGCCGTAGGCGATGTCGACGAGCATGTTCGCGATGACGATGAACGTGGAGACGATGAGCACCATCGACACGATAACGGGCAGGTCCATGACCGTCACAGCGTTGACCGCGGTCCAGCCGAGGCCGTGCATCGAGAAGACGCTCTCCGTGATGATCGCGCCTCCGAGCAGGCCGCCCAGGTCGAGGCCGGCCGCCGTGACGATGGGGGTGAGCGCCGCGCGGAGACCGTGCCGCAGGATGATCCGCCACCGGGTCTGGCCCTTGGCCTGAGCGGTACGGATGTAGTCCTCGCTCATGGTCTCGATCATGTACGCGCGGGTGAGCCGGACGTAGCTCGCCGCGAAGATGCAGGCGAGGGTGAGCCAGGGAAGGACGAGGTTGTGGCCCCACTCGAAGGGGTTCTTGAAGAACGCGACGTAGTGGGGGATCGGCAGCCAGCCCCACTTGATGGCCGGGAACGTCAGCAGGACGAGCCCGATGAAGAAGGTCGGGAGGGAGAAGCCGATGAGCGCCGAACCCACGATGATGCGGTCCGGCCATCGCCCTCGGTTGAGCGCGGCTATGACGCCGCCGCCCACCCCGAGGATCATCCAGATGATGAAGGCGCCGATGGCGATGGAAATGGAGACCGGCCATGCCGAGGCGACGATCGTGTTGATCGTGCGGTTCTGGGTGGGGGAGTAGCCCAGGCACGGTGCCGGGCAGTGGACGACCTGCTCCGGGTGGTCCGCACGGAGCTTGGCGTTGTCGGGGTAGTCACGGCCGGCGAACAGGCCGGCGACGAACTTGCCGTACTGCACGTAGACCGGCTGGTCGTACCCGAGGGCCTTGCGGTTGCCCTCGAGGATGGCCGGGGTGCAGTTCCTCGCGCACGTGTAGCGGGCGGGGTCCTCAGGGCCTGCGAAGAACAACAGGAAGGTCGTCCCGGTGATGAGGAAAAGCATGACGACGACAGACAGCAAGCGCCTGACGATGTAGTAGAACACCAGGGACCTCCCTCAGGGGTATGGGGGCGCGCAGGTCGCGCGCCCCCATACGTTCCTTGAAACTAGCTAGCTCAGCTCGCCTTGACGGACACGTTGGCCAGGTCGTAGTAGCCGGTGTACGTGCCGTTGACGACCGCACCGACGACCTTGCTGCCGTGGACGAAGACGAACTTGTCGACGATCAGCGGGATGATGGCGAACTTCTGGGTCACGATCTCCTTGTCGAGGTCGCCCCACGCCTTCTCGCGCGCCGTCATGTCCGCGATCTTGTTGGTCGCGTCCATCTTGGCGTTGATGTCCTTGTCGTCGAACCAGCCGTAGTCCTGGCCCGAGCCGCCCGACGTGATGTTGATGCGCGAGTCGAGCAGCGGCGGGATGACGGTCGACGCCGACGGGTAGTCGGCGCCCCAGCCGGCCCACATGGCGTCGTACTTCGCCGCAGCCGCGGGGGACTGGATCGTGGCGTAGTACTTGGCCGAGAAGCCGTCGAGCTGGGTGTCGAAGCCGGCAGCGTCCCAGGCGGCCTTGAGGCCCGCGAAGACCTTGTCCTGGGTGTCGCTCTTGCGGTAGGCGACGGTGATCTTGACCGGGAGGGTCATGCCGGCGTCCTGGAGCATCTGCTTCGCCTTGGCCTGGTCGCCCTTGTCACCCGCGAGGAGCGGGGTGTTCGGGAACGCCGGGAGCGACGGGTTGATGAGCGAGTTGGTCGCCTGGGCGACGGCCGAGCCGCCGACGGCGGTGACGTACGCGCTGCGGTCGGTGGCGAGGGCGAAGGCCTGACGGACCTTGTCGTTGCTCATGACCTTCGACTTGAAGTTCGGCGTCAGGTAGCGCGTGTACGGCGAGGCCACGATCGAGTTGCGACCCTTGGCACCGCTCTCGATGTTCGAGAGGGCCGTCACCGGCGACTGGTCGAACGTGATCGCGAACTGGTCGTCGCCCTGGTCGGCGATGAGACGCTCGTACATCGTCTCGGCCGTGAGGGACTCGTCCCACGTGATCTTGTCCGGGTAGGCCTTGCGGATCGTGTCGGTGGCCGGGTCCCACTGGTCGTTGCGGACGAAGGAGCCACCCTTCTGAGCGGTCCACGTGCCGTCGAGCTTGTACGGGCCGTTCGAGAAGATGTCGTAGTTCGACTTGTCGCCCTGGTCCTTGTCCTGGCGGAACGGCGCGAACGCGGTCATGGTGACCGTGTTGTTGAAGTCCATCACGGGCTGCTTGAGCTTGAAGGTGATGGTCTTGCCGCTGACCGTGACGGCCTTGTCGTACAGGTCCTGGCCGGTCTTGGCGTAGGGGCCCTTGTAGGAGGAGGAGCCGTCCGCGTCGCTCGGGATGTCGAGGAACGCGATCGCGTAGTTCGGGCCGCCGGTGATGACGTCGACCGCGAAGGTGCGGGAGATGCCGTACTTGACGTCCTCAGCGGTGACGTCCTTGCCGTCCTGCCACTTGATGCCGTCCTTGAGCGTGAACGTCCAGGTCTTGCCGTCCTCGCTCACCTTGCCGGTGTCGGTCGCGAGGTCCGCGACGAGCTTGGCCTGCTCGGTGTCGGAGGTGGTCTGCGTCCAGGAGACGAGGGTACGGGTGAACATGCGGTTCCCCGTGGCGATGTTCACACCGACGTAGACGCGCTGAGGATCCCAGTGCTCGACCTGCGTGCTCATGAGGATGTTCAGTGTCCCGCCCTTGACGGCCCCAGCGGCCGACGCCGACGAGCCCGTCGTCGTGCTGCTGTTGCCGCTGCACGCTGCGGCTGACAGGGCGAGGCCTGCGGTTCCAGCCACGCCAGCGACGAATGTCCTGCGCTTCATACGGCGCTCTCCTTTGTTTTGATTGAACCGACAGCGGCGATCACTGACGGTCAGCCTTGGGATCCAGTGCGTCGCGGAAGCCGTCGCCAACGAGGTTGAATGACAGCACCACGAGGAACAGGGTGACTCCAGGGAAGATGAAGTACGCCGGGTCTGCGTTGGCGTAGTGGACCGAGTCGTTGAGAATTGAACCGAACGACGGAGTCGGTGCCTGGATGCCGACGCCCAGGAAGCCGAGAGCCGCTTCCGTGGCGATGTTCTGAGGCATGATCAGCGTCGAGTAGACGAGGATCGGCGCCCAGAGGTGGGGCAGGAGCTCCTTGAAGTAGATGCGCCCGCGGCCGGCGCCCAGCGAACGGGCTGCCTCCACGAACTCGCGCTCCTTGAGCGAGAGGACCTGGCCTCGGATGATGCGGGCGAACGACGGCCAGCCGAAGAAGCCCATGACGAGGATCATGAACATCATCGACGCAGGGGTGCGGTCGACGTGCATGGCCGCTTTGAGGATGTCGATGACGATCGTCGACAGGGCGATGAGCATGAGCGTCTGCGGGAAGCTCAGGACGAAGTCGATGATGCGCGAGAACAGCCAGTCGATCTTGCCGCCCGCCGTGCCGGAGATGATGCCGATCACCGTTCCGATGGTCACCGACAGCAGGGCCGCGCACACGGCGACGAGCAGCGACACCGTCAGGCCGTTGATGACGCGGCCGAACAGGTCGCGGCCGGTGCCCGGTTCGACACCCATCCAGTGGTTGCCCGACACGCCACCCCAGACGCCGATCGGCAGCGAGCCCAGGCCGCCCACGAGGTCCGTGTGGGACGTGTAAGGGTCGATCACCTTCCACGCCGTCAGCAGCGGCGCGGCGGCTGCGAGGATCACGAAGAACACGGCGAAGCACATCGCGACGAGGGTGACGCGGTCACGCAGGAGCCGCGAGCGGGTGATCTGCCAAGGGGTACGACCCACGATGGCGACAGCGCCGTCGCGAGCCTCCTCCAAGGTCGTCTCTGCCATTCAGCTCTTCCTCCGGGAAACCACGTGACAACGGCACAGTATGTACCACGCCTGTAACGGCGCGATCACGAAGATCGGTTTCGGCCAAGCGTTTATCAGATTGTGACGAGCGACTTCCTGCCATTCGCGGGCGCGTACGACTCCCCGTGACGGGCCGAAGACTACGATCTCCCGCCCGTCATCCCTGGGGGCGCAGCAACGGGAAGAGGATGGTCTCGCGGATACCCGCCCCGGTGAACAGCATCAGGAGCCTGTCGACTCCGAGACCCATGCCGCCCATCGGCGGCGCGCCCAGCTCCAGCGCCGCGAGGAAGTCCTCGTCGAGCTGCATGGCCTCGACGTCGCCCGCCGCCGCCGCGAGGGACTGCTGGGTGAGGCGCTCGCGCTGGATCACGGGGTCGATGAGCTCGGAGAACCCGGTCGCACGCTCCACGCCGTCGACGATGAGGTCCCAGGCCTCCACGAGGCGCGGGTCGTCCCGGTGGGGCCGCGCGAGCGGCTGCGCCACGGCGGGGAAGTCGCCCACGAAGGTCGGCTGGACAAGGGTGTGCTCGACGAGCTCCCCGAACAGCTCCATGGCCATCTTCCCCGCGCCGAGGCCCGGCTTGTAGACGAGGCCGTGCTCGTCGGCGATGGCCCTGAGGCGCTCCACGGGCGTCTCCACCGTGATCTCCTCACCCACCACCGCGGAGACGGCAGGGTAGAAGGAGAGCCACTCCCACTCGCCGTCCAGGTTCACGTCGGTGGTGCGGCCAGGGACGACCCTGGTTCCCAGGGCACGGTCGGCCGCCTCGACGATGATCCGCTGGGTCGTGGCGGCGATGGTGAACTGGTCGCCCCACGCGGCGTACGACTCGAGCATGGTGAACTCGGCCGAGTGCGAGGAGTCGATGCCCTCGTTGCGGAAGATCCGGCCGATCTCGTACACGCGGTCGACCCCGCCGACCATGGCCCTCTTGAGGTACAGCTCCAGCGCGATCCGGAGCGTCATGTCGATGTCGAAGGCGTTGAGGTGTGTACGGAACGGGCGCGCGGCTGCGCCGCCGTGGATGGTCTGCAGCGTCGGCGTCTCGACCTCGAGGAAGCCCTCCTCGTGCAGCGTCTGCCGGATGGAGCGCATGACGGCCGACCGGGTGCGGACCATGTCCCGGGCTTCCTGCCGCACGATGAGGTCGGCGTAGCGCTGGCGGACGCGGGTCTCCTCGGACAGCTCCTTGTGGAGGACGGGGAGAGGGCGGAGCGCCTTCGAGGCGATCGCCCAGTCGGTGGCCAGGACGCTGAGCTCGCCGCGTCGGGACGCGATGACGCGGCCCTGGATGAAGACGAAGTCCCCCAGGTCGACGTCGCTCTTCCAGCGCTCCAGGGACTCCTGGCCGACCTCGGCGAGCGAGACCATGACCTGCAGCCGCTCGCCCGGGTCCTCGGCGGTGAACCCGTCCGCCAGGGTCGCGAAGCAGAGCTTGCCGGACGTGCGGAGGAAGACGACGCGGCCGCCGATCCCGACGACGTCCTGCGTCTCCTCGCCGGGCTGGAGGTGGCCCCAGCCGTCGCGGACCTGCCTCAGCGAGTGCGTACGGTCGACGTGGACCGGGTAGGCCTCGCGGCCCTCCGCGAGCATCGCCGCGCGCTTGTCGAGCCGCACCCGCATCTGCTCGAAGACGTCACGCTCGGTCTGCAGGGGCTCCTCGGTCACCGCGTCATGCTATTGGACTTTGCCTGGCCGCTTCATCCGGGAAAGGCGGTGCCGGGATGTCGGACCGGGCGTCGAGAGCGGCCGGTGGACAGCGTCCCTGCTCGCTTCCCGGGCGCCGGCGGAGGCTGGTGCGAACCCGTGGCGGCAGAGGGCGTCCTCCGTACACTGGCGCCATGACGTACGGGCAGCCAGATCCGCGCCGGTTCGGCCCGCCTCCGTACGGCCAGCAGCCGCCGGGCTACGGGCAGCCGGGGTACGGAGGACCCGGGTACGGGCAGGCGCCCCAGCCGCCGGGACAGCCGAGCTTCCTGCCTGCCGGCGGCCAGCCGGGACCGTACGGACCTCCGCAGCCGTACGGGCCACCCGGGTACGGGCCGCCACCGGGGCAGCCGCCCGCTCAGCAGCCGCCGCCCTCGGCCTGGGCACCCGTGCAGCCGCCGCTCTCGACGCCGGTTCCCGAGCCGGCGCCGCGCAAGCCGGAGTACGTGGCCGTCGACCTGCCGCTCTCGACGTCGCCCGACATCCCCGGCCGGGAAATCGCCGGCGTCGTCGGGGTCGTCGTCGGCACGACCACCCGGACGACCCAGCCCCGCATAGGGCCCGACACCGTGAGCCTGCTGGCCCGTGCGCGTCAGGACGCGCTCCTCGCACTCGCCGACATGGCGCGTGAAGCAGGTGGCGACGCCGTGGTGTCCGTGCGGTTCGACGGCGGCCCCGCCGCGGACGGCCTGTACGAGCTCACGGCGTACGGGACGGCGGTCACGCTCGTACCGCTGTCCGGCGAACCGGCCTCGCCACCCGTCTCCGCGACCTCGGCATGGTCGTCGGCCTCGTCCGCGGGAGCACCGGTCTCGGCCGCTGAGGGGCCGACCTCCTGACTCCTGCAGCCCTCTGTGCGTGTCGAGGCGCTGAACCATGCAGCCCATCAGGGGCCTGGAACGGTTCCCAGCCCATCGTCCGGCGACAAGCGCCCCAAGCCAGAGCGAGGTACCGAGCCCCATGATCGGGCCGTCCCCACACACGGCCCCAGCCCCAGGGCGGTTCCCGAGGAGTAGAGGCGTGGGGAGTCCGGCTCCGCGAGGGGGAAGGCTTTCCCGGTGCTCGTGCGAATCACGCACGAGTGGTCGATACGAGCGCCACCTCTTGGGGACAGCAAACTGGCGGATCGAACGGAGTTACACCTTCGGGGCGACTTGGTACTGTCCGCGCGGGGGAAGCCACCCCGGCTGCTCAGATCGTGCGAGCGCTCGAGCCATCCGGTTCCAGAGCCGCTGGCCGTCCCGAAGGTCGTCCTTGTCGATCCGCACGACGGTTCCTCCGAGTTCGGTGATGAATGACTCGCGCTTCTTTTCACGCAGGACCGCATCGACGTGTGTCTGCCCGGGCTTGAGGAGAGACTCGTACTTGCCCCGGCCGTCATACTCCCAAAACACTCCACGTTCGACGTAGCCGCCGTCCACGCGGCCCACGAATCGTCCGAGGTCGTCATATATCGAGATCTGGAGCTCGGTGCGTGGGAGGGGGCCGGCGTCCAAGACCAGTCGGGTACGGGTCTCACCTGGGCTTTCTGCACGGCCATCGACAAGGTCCATGGCTCGCCGCGCCCGAGGGGCGCCCGGATGGAACTTCACGGCGGCCATGGCCCTTTCGAGTTCGACTCGGGTGCAGAGCTTGAGGTTCAGGGCAGCGTCAGCGGCCGAGACCGAGACCTCGGTCGACTCGGTCTTGAGCAGGTCGACGACCGTACGGGCCACGCTGGTGACAACGACTCCGTCGACGCTGGTGCAGAAATCGGCCTCGAGCTGACTCGAGTGGACGCGTCGCGCGGGCGAGTGGCGTTGTCCGCCCTTGCCTATCCGCGTGACGTGCACCTGGCTCAGGCGCGCTCCTCCGACGGGCAGCCCGTGCAGGATGGCGGCACTGACGTGGCTCACCGCGTAGTCGCTCGTGCATGCGTGAGCGAGCACTCGCAGCCGGTGCCGCTCTTCCTCATGCGACGGGAGTTGGCCGGCCCGCGTGTACATCCCCCGGCAGAGCCGCACCAGCTGACCGTTA
>DASSQF010000208.1:0-9517 GCA_035702685.1 Propionibacteriaceae bacterium | reverse complement strand
TCTGCACGACCGGCTCGTCCGAGTACCTCGTCGACAAGGCCGGCATGACGCCCGAGGGGATCGCTGCGGCGGCACGAGAGGTCATCGGCCGGAAGGCGTGAGGTGGTGCCTTCCCGGTCTCCGGCTCGGGTCGGCCGTGGATCCATCCGTGAGGCTTCCTTCGCGATCGCCGAAGGCCTGACAGGCGCCCCGGGAACGATGTCCGTCGAGCCGCGGAGACGTACGTGCGACCGCCACGGCCCGCCGAACCCGAAAACCGTTGTTCTCAGGAGGCCGACAGACGGTTCTGTGCGCCCGAACCCGAAAATCGTTGCTCTGAAAGCCGATTCCGGCGCCATAGCAACACTTTCCGCGTTCAGGCGGTCGGATGGCTCCGAGGGCCCGCTCATATCAACACTTCTCGGGTTCGGCCAGCTAGGGACGGCCCCTGGGCGAGGCCCAAGGTCGTCACACAGGCGGCGATCCAGTCGCTCGGCAGAACTGCCAGGAGGTCGGGTCGACCGGCGCGACCCCCGGGCCACGCAGGTCACTCGACGGCCACCTCGCAGCCCCCGGGCCCGGACCCCAGGTCTAGCGTGGACGCCATGAGGCGGGTGCTGGCGGTGACGTTCACGCCTCACGGCCGCCTGTACTACGTCGACGCCGGCACCACCGAAGCCGCCGTGGGCGACGCCGTCCTCGTACCCACCGAGGCCGGACCGGAGGTCGCGACAGTCGCCTGGGCCGCCGAGGTCGAGCTCTCGGCGGAGCTGCCCGTCTGCGCGGGCCCGGCCCAGCAGCACGACCTCGAGCGGGAGGCGCGGAACCGGCGCCTCAGGGCGGAGGCGACGGAGATCGCGAAGGCCCTCATCGCCGAGCACGCGCTCCCGATGCGCGTCGTGGGGGTGGATCTCGACGACCACTCCAGCGAGTTCGGGCGGATGGTGGCGATCTACTACACGGCTCCCCAGCGCGTGGACTTCCGGCTCCTCGTACGCGACCTGGCCTCGGCGCTCGGGGCGCGGATCGACCTTCGCCAGATCGGGCCCCGCGATGCGGCGAGGATCGTCGGCGACGTCGGGCCGTGCGGGCGGGAGCTGTGCTGCACGACGTTCCTCACGACCCTCGTCCCGGTCGGGATCCGAGTCGCCAGGGCGCAGGACCTCGCCGCGAACCAGCTCCAGGCGCAAGGCGCGTGCGGGCGACTGAAGTGCTGCCTCGCGTACGAGCAACCCATGTACGACGACTTCGCCCAGCGCGCTCCCGGCATGGGGTGCCGGGTCGACACGGAGCACGGGCCCGGCGTCGTCGTCGGCCGGTCTGTACCGAACGACACCGTGACCGTGCGGTGCGGTGACGGGCAGTGCCGGGTGTGCCCCGTCTCGCTCGTCACGACGAGACCCGGCGCCGACGCGCCCATGGACGCGCGGGTCCCCCGGCACAGCCTGCCGGACTAGCCTGGCGGCGTGACCCAGCCGCCGTACCCTTCCCATCCCCAGGGGGAGCCCAGCCCGGACGCGCCCGGTCCCGCGGAGCAGCCCAGCCCGTACGTCGCGCCCACCTTCCACGGATCGACCGGGCCGTACGGACCGCCGCAGCCCGGGCCCAGCCACCTCGGTCCGAACGGGGCGCTGCAGTCGTACGGCGTCGTGCCGGGCAGCCAGCAGCGGCCCGCGGGTCCGTACGGGCGACAGCAGCTGTACGGCCAGCCGAGCGCCGGCCAGCAGCCGACGTACGGGGCGAACGGGCCGTCCTGGGCCCCGCCGGTCCCTGCGACGCGACCGCCCAGCGGGCCGCCGAAGCGTTCCCAGGCCGGGGTCGTCGTCGGCGTCGCGGCGCTCCTCGTCCTCTCGCTCGTCATCGTCGTCGCGTTCGCCGGCGGCTACGTGCAGAGGCTGTTCGCACAGCCCGTCGCATCCTCGCCGGCTCCCACCCCGACGGCCACGGCCGCGCCCTCGGCCTCCCCGACAGCGACCTCGACGTCCGGTGTCGTCATCAGCAAGCCCCCCGTACCGGCCCCGACGGCCACCACCGACCGCACGTACACCTCCCCTGACCGCCCGAAGGCGACCATCCCCAACGTCAAGCCCGCAGGCTTCATCAACGCCCCCGCGGGGTCCGGCCTGGCCCGCTACACGAAGCAGGCGCTGAACTGGGCCGACTGCACGGTCAACAAGCAGGCCGTGAAGTGCGCGACGGTGGCCGCGCCGCTCGACTACGCCGCTCCCGACGGCCAGGCGCTCACGCTCAAGCTCGTCAAGGTATCGGCGACGGCCTCGCCGCGGCTCGGCACGATCTTCGTGAACCCCGGCGGCCCCGGCGAGCCCGGTACGACGCTGGCGGTGAGCTTCCAGAGGACCGGCCTCGAGCAGTACGACGTCGTCGGCTGGGACCCTCGCGGTACAGGCGGCTCGACACCGGTCGTCTGCGAGAACGGGGCGGCGGTCGACCAGCTCATGCAGCTCGACCAGTCGCCGGACAACGCCACGGAGAAGCAGGCGCTCCTCGACGGCTGGAAGGCGTTCGGCGCGAGCTGCCTCGCGAAGTCGGGTCCGCTGCTCACCCACATCGCCACCGTCGACACCGTGCAGGACCTCGACATGCTGCGCCAGCTCGTCGGGGACGCGAAGCTCAACTACCTCGGCTACTCGTACGGCACGTACATCGGGGCGGTGTACGCGCAGAAGTTCCCGACGACCGTGGGCAAGCTCGTGCTCGACTCGGCCGTCAACATCACGAAGGACGAGTCGGTGATCCAGGCGTCGGGCTTCGACCTGGCCCTCGGCAACTACGCCCAGTACTGCGCGTCGAAGGGCTGCTCCCTCGGGTCGACGAAGCAGCAGGTGCTCGACACCGTCTCGAGGCTGCTCGACAAGCTCGACAGCTCGCCGCTCCCCGGCGACTCGACCCGAAAGCTCACGCAGTCGGTCGCGTCCGACGGGATCGCGATCTTCCTGTACGCCGACTCGCAGTACTGGGACCAGCTCACGCAGGCGCTCGAGAAGGCGCTCACCGGTGACGGCCGCTACCTGCTCTACTACTCCGACCAGCTGCGAGGGCGTGGGACGGACGGGCAGTACGACACGTCGTTCTTCGCGTTCCCCGCGATCGGCTGTGCGGACAGCCAGGACGACGGCATCGCGAGGGCGTTCTCGGACTGGACCTCGGACCAGCAGAAGGCGCCGATCTTCGGCAAGTACTTCGGCCCCAACGTCACGTGCGTCCAGTGGCCGGTGCAGGGGACGCCGCCGTTCGACATCACGGCGAAGGGTGCTGCGCCGATCGTCGTCGTGGGTGCGACCGGCGACTCGGCGACGCCGTACCAGTACGCGGCGTGGATGGCCAGCCAGCTCGCCTCGGGTGTGCTCGTCACGTACAACGGCAACGGGCACGCGACGTACGGCGGCAAGAGCGCCTGCGTCGACAAGGCGGTGGTCGCGTACTTCGCGAAGGGTACGGTCCCGCCGGACGGCCTGTACTGCACGGCCTGAGCCGTCTGCCACGCGCGGTGGGGGCCCGTCCGACCGGCGTCCGGCCCGCCCACCGCGTTCGCGCCGCCGTGGGCGCGTCGCTATAGTTCTTCCTCGGCTGGTCCTCGTGTGACCAGGCCGCCTTAGCTCAGTCGGCAGAGCGGCTCACTCGTAATGAGCAGGTCTGGGGTTCGATTCCCCAAGGCGGCTCCAGTCCTCCCTTCCTCCCCGCTCGGGGAGGGAAGGCATCTGACTTCCGCGTTGCGGTGGTTCTCGCGGCGTCTCCAGCCCTCGTGCCGGCCGAGCTCCGTGCTGTCGTGGATATCAGCCCGGATCCGGGCCACACAACCACCCCATCACGGACGTCAGTCCTCGAGGTCCCCGTGGGCCTGCCGATACCAACCACTGCACGGAAGTCAGTCCTCGAGGTCGCCGTGGCCTGCCGATAACGACCACTGCACGGAAGTCGAGACGAGAACCCCGCCCAGTTCGTCGCCGTGAGCGGTGGGGCGCCACGGCTCCTGTCGCACGCGCGGCCGACTCCTACGTGATGGCGCAACATCCCTGAGATTGACGGAATAGACCCCCCACCCAACTGGTTGCATGGGACAAGCATCATGACTGAGACACCACGTGACGCCGCCATCGCGGCCATCTCCGACGACCTGACCCGAGCGATCAGGCGGGTCGGCGCGCTCAAGCAGCAGTACGGCGTGCCGGACCCCGCGTCGCTGCCGCTCCTGTTCCGCCTGGTCGACCATCCCTTGCGGGCCACCGAGCTGGCGGAGCTCCTCCACGTCGACCTGTCGGTCGTCAGCCGGCAGATCGCCTCGCTGTCCGACCGGGGCCTCGTCGCCAGGACCAGGGACGCCGACGACCGGCGCGCCTTCCGGGTCGAGATCACGGAAGCCGGCCGGTCCCTCGTCTCCGACGTCGCCTGCATCCGCAAGCGCTACCTCGAAGGCCTGCTCGACGAGTGGGACACCGAGGACGTGGCCCGGTTCGCCGACTACCTCCACCGTCTGACCCAGGCGCTGGACTCACATCACATCGGGGCCCAGCCTCGCCCCACCGCAGGAGAGATATGACAGCCACACCCGCGCACGCGGGGCACTCGTCGGACGAGCTGACCCCCCGCCAGATCACCACCATCATCCTCGGGCTCATGTCGGGCATGTTCCTGGCCGCTCTCGACCAGAACGTCGTCGGCACCGCCATGAAGACCATCGCCGACGAGCTCCACGGGCTGGACCAGCAGGTCTGGGTCACCACGGCGTACCTCATCACGTCCACGATCTCGACGCCCATCTACGGAAAGCTCAGCGACCTCTACGGGAGGAAGAAGTTCTTCCTCACCGCCATCACCATCTTCATCATCGGGTCGGCGCTGTGCTCCTTTGCCACGTCGATGCCGATGCTGTCGGTGTTCCGCGCCGTCCAGGGCCTGGGCGCCGGCGGCCTGTTCTCCCTCGCGCTCGCGATCGTCGGCGACATCGTGCCGCCCCGCGAGCGCGCCAAGTACCAGGGCTACTTCCTCGCCGTCTTCGGCACCTCGTCCGTGTTCGGCCCGATCATCGGAGGCTTCTTCTCCGAGGCCCCGACCGTCCTCGGACTCACGGGCTGGCGCTGGGTCTTCCTCATCAACGTGCCCGTCGGCATCTTCGCCCTCATCGCCGTCACGCTGACGCTGCACCTGCACCACGTCAAGCGCCGGTCCGTCATCGACTGGCTGGGTGCCGCAGCGCTCGTCGTCGGTGTCGTACCGCTCCTGCTGGTCGCCGAGCAGGGCCGTACGTGGGGCTGGACCTCCGCCGGCTCGCTCAGCTGCATCGCGATCGGCCTCGTCGGCCTGCTGGCGTTCATCCTCGTCGAGGCCCGGATGGGCGACAACGCGCTCATCCCGCTGCGGATCTTCCGCAACCGCGTCATCGTCATCTCGCTCGTCGGCGGCTTCGTCATCGGTGCGGGGATGTTCGGCGGCATGATCACGATCCCGCAGTACCTGCAGATCGTGCACGGCTCGAGCCCGACGATGTCCGGCGTCCAGCTGCTGCCGCTCGTGCTCGGCATGATGATCGCGTCCGTCGTGTCCGGCCAGCTCATCTCGCGGACGGGACACGTACGGATCTTCCCGATCATCGGCGTGCTCCTCATGACCACGGCGCTGCTGTTCCTGTCGCGGATCGGCGCGGACACCCCCTGGTGGCAGCTCATCACCCTCATGGCGATCTTCGGCCTCGGCCTCGGCAACACGATGCAGCCGCTGACGCTCGCCGTGCAGTCGGCGGTGGCGCCTCGTGAGATCGGCATGGCCACGAGCGCGGCGACGTTCTTCCGCCAGATGGGCGGCACGCTGGGCGTGGCGGTCTTCCTGTCGCTGCTGTTCAACACCCTCGGCGACAACATCAAGCAGGCGTTCATCGACGCCTCGAAGACGCCCGAGTTCCTGTCGGCCGTGCGTGACCCGAGCGTGCTCGCCAACCCGGTCAACGCCACGTTCGTCAAGGCCCTGACGACGGGCGACACGAGCGCGCTGAGCGCGGTCTCGAGCGACTCGTCGATCATCGGCAAGCTGGACCCGCGCCTGGCCCACCCGTTCAAGGTCGGCTTCTCGCACTCCATGGACCTCGTGTTCCTCGTGGGTGCCATCGTCTGCGCCATCGGGTTCGTGGTCCTGCTGTTCATGCCGAAGATCACGCTGTCCAGCAGGTCCGCGTCGGCTCAGCTCAAGGCCGAGGAGCGCAAGCACACGCTGCGCGACGACCTCGTCGAGGTGGCGGCGATCGAGGCCGGGGGCCACACGATGGACGAACTGGCCGACGACGAGGACGAGGGCGGTCAGCCGCCGTCGGCCCTCGCCGGGTTGCACTGAGGGGTACGAAACCGGTCCGAGAGGCCCTGGACGCGGCGGCGTTCAGGGCCTCTCGGCCGTGGAGGGGTGTACGGACAGGGGCCGGCCACCTCCCGTACCCGCCTTCCTCGACCCGTTCGGCTCCTTGTATTGCAGAGCTTTCGGGAGTTTGGTGCCGGCCGAGGCCTGTTGGACAAGCGATTTTCTGGGCTAGGCTGCGCGGCACCATCGACCCGTCACGGGTGGCGGGCGGGAGAGGCCGCGCATGATCCCGGTGCCGACGACGCTGTCGCCTGCGAACGTGATGATCGTCGTCGTCGTGGCGGTGCTCGCCGCCGGCGCCGTCGGCATGTCGATGTGGTTCCGGGCCGAGGTTCTGCGCGCGGACGAGGGCACCGAGCCCATGCGGGTCATCGCCCGGGCCGTCCAGGAGGGGGCCTCCGCCTACCTCGCCCGCCAGTTCCGTACCCTCGGCGTCTTCGCAGCCGCGGCGTTCGTCGCGCTGCTGCTGCTCCCCGCCCACTCCGAGGAGGGCATGTCGTCGGTGTGGCTGAGGGTGGCGCGCTCTCTCGCCTTCCTCGCCGGCGCGGGCTTCTCCGGCCTCATCGGCTACCTCGGCATGTGGCTGGCCGTCCGTGCGAACGTACGGGTCGCGGCCGCGGCAGAGGCCACCGGGCGTGACGACGCGATGCGGATCGCCTTCCGTACAGGCGGTGCGGTCGGCATGGCCACCGTCGGTCTGGGCCTGCTCGGTACGGCGCTCGTCGTGCTCTGGTTCAGCGGCGACTCGCCGACGGTTCTCGAGGGGTTCGGCTTCGGGGCGGCCCTGCTCGCCATGTTCATGCGCGTCGGGGGCGGCATCTTCACGAAGGCGGCCGACGTCGGCGCCGACCTGGTCGGCAAGGTCGAGCAGAACATCCCCGAGGACGACCCCCGCAACGCCGCGACGATCGCCGACAACGTGGGCGACAACGTCGGCGACTGCGCGGGCATGGCGGCCGACCTGTTCGAGTCGTACGCGGTGACGCTCGTCGCCTCGATCATCCTCGGCAAGGCCGCGTTCGGGGCGTCCGGTCTCGTGTTCCCCCTCGTCATCCCGGCGGTGGGCGTCCTCACGGCCCTCATCGGCGTCTACCTCACGAAGCCGCGGGGCGACGAGAACGGCCTCCGGACCATCAAGCGCTCGTTCATCACCTCCGCCGGAGTCGGGGCCGCCCTCTCGATCGTTGCCGCGTACGCGTACCTGCCTCCCCGCTTCGAGGATCTCGGCGTCGACGTGACATTCACCGGACCCGTGGACGACCCGCGGCTCGTCGCCTCGGGCGCGGTGCTCCTCGGCATCGGCCTCGGCGCCGTGATCCTGCTGCTCACGGGCTTCTACACCGGTACGGAGGACAGGCCCACGCAGGACGTCGGCCGTACCTCGCTCACCGGCGCCGCCACGGTCGTGCTGTCCGGCATCTCGCTCGGCCTCGAGTCAGCCGTCTTCACGGCCGTGATCATCGCGTCCGTCCTGTTCGCCGCGTTCCTCCTCGGCGGTGTCGGCGTGGTCGGCCTCTTCGCCATCGCGCTCGCCGGCTGCGGCCTGCTCACGACCGTGGGCGTCATCGTCGCCATGGACACGTTCGGCCCCGTCTCCGACAACGCCCAGGGCATCGCCGAGATGTCGGGCGAGGTCAGCGCGGCAGGCTCCCGGATCCTCACCGAGCTCGACGCCGTGGGCAACACGACGAAGGCCATCACGAAGGGCATCGCCATCGCGACGGCCGTGCTCGCGGCGACGGCGCTGTTCGGCTCGTTCACCGACGCCGTCCAGACCGTCCTCAAGGGCGCCTACGCCCAGTTCGTCACCGACTCGGCGGTCTTCTCACCCCGCACCCTCGTGGGCATCATCGTGGGCGCCTCGGTCGTGTTCATGTTCTCCGCGCTCGCGATCTCGGCGGTCGGACGCGCGGCCGGTGCCGTGGTGTACGAGGTGCGGCGTCAGTTCGCCGAGATCCCGGGGATCATGGACGGCACGGGCAGGCCCGAGTACGGGAAGGTCGTCGACATCTGCACGCGCGACTCGCTGCGCGAGCTCGCGACACCGGGACTCCTCGCCGTCACGGCCCCCGTCGCGGTCGGCTTCGGGCTGGGCGCGTCGGCGCTCGCCGGCTACCTCGCGGGCGCCATCGCCTGCGGCACGCTCATGGCGATCTTCCTCGCCAACTCGGGCGGCTCCTGGGACAACGCGAAGAAGCTCGTGGAGGACGGCCATCACGGCGGCAAGGGCTCAGCCGCACACGCGGCGACCGTCATCGGCGACACCGTCGGCGACCCCTTCAAGGACACTGCCGGGCCGGCGATCAACCCGCTCATCAAGGTCATGAACCTCGTCGCCGTGCTCATCGCCCCGGCTGTCGTCGCGCTGGCCCAGCCCGGGGTGTACGGGTGGGTGCGCTACGCGATCGCTCTCGCAGCCGCCCTGGTCGGCGTGGGTGCCGTCGTCATCTCCACGAGGCGCGGCATGTCGCTGCCGGGCCATGGCGTCGAGGAGCACCCGGGCCTCACTGGGGCTGTCCCCGGCCCCGAGGACTGGGACGAGATCCATGCCGCCCACGTGCGGTACGCCGCCCTCATGCGGGCCGACGCTCAGAACTACCCGAGCCGAGAGATCTGAGCGCTCTCTCCGCGCCTGTCCGAGCGCCGGGAGAAACCCCGGCGACGAGGTCGGAGCACGGCGCTCGGTGCCTCCGGGCGACGCGCGGGCCTCAGCTCGCCAGAGCCGCCTTGACCTTGGCTGCGATGACGCCGCCCTCGGCGCGGCCCTTCGCCCGGGCGTTGACGGCCTTGATCACGGCCCCCATCTGCTTCATCGACGCGCCCTCGCCCAGAGCCGCCACCTCCTCGGCGACCATGGCGTCGAGCTCGTCCTCAGTGAGCGCGGCCGGCAGGTACGTGGTGAGCAGCTCCGCCTCGGTGAGCTCCTTCTCCGCGAGCTCCGGCCGGTTGCCCGACTGGTACAGCTCCGCGGACTCCTTACGCTTGCGCACCTCACGGCCGACGACCGCACGCTCCTCGTCCTCGCTGAGCTCCCTGGCGCTGGCGCCCGCGACCTCCTCGGTCTGGATGGCGGAGAGCACCATCCGCAGCACGCCGGTACGGAACGTGTCGCGCGCCTTCATCGCGGTCGTGAGGTCGGTGCGGAGCTGGTCCTTGAGCGCTGCCATGGGTGTCC
>DASSQF010000207.1:0-3027 GCA_035702685.1 Propionibacteriaceae bacterium | reverse complement strand
GCGACGTGCGGACGGCGTTGATGTTGGCCCGCTTCATGGCCAGGAGATCCTCGCGGACCTGGAGCGGCGTCACGGTCCGGCCTCGGTCAGGATCGGTGTCGTGCCGGTTCAGGCCGCGGAACCGGATGGGACGGCCGTTGACGCGCAGCAGCCCCTCGCTGATCTCGACACGGCGGAAGCCGACGCGCAGGGTCACGGTCTCCGCCGGCGTCCGGAGCACCAGCTCGTACAGGCGTGGCGTCTCCGCCGTCCAGGGCTCGACGGGACCGAGGTCGGAACGCCCGAGCGCCACGGGGTTCCCGTCCAGGGTGGCACGTACCGGGCCCGTGCTCGTCACGTCGAGGTCGAGGATTCCGTGCCCGGTCGCGGGGTCGTAGTCGGTCATCACCGCGACGTCGTCGATCCCGTCGACGGGCCTTGCCACGAGGGCGATGTCGCGGAAGATGCCCGACAGCCAGAACATGTCCTGGTCCTCGACGTAGCTCGTCGCCGAGTACTGGGACACCCGGATCTCCACGACGTGGCGCCCGGGCACCAGGGACACCGCGAACTCGTGCGTGAGCCGCGAGCCCTTGGTCCATCCCAGGCGGTCGCCGTCGACGAAGACCTCGCCGGTCGCGTCGATGCCGTCACATCGCAGGACGGCTCTCTCGAACCCTTCCGGGACGTCCACCTCGCGCCGGTACGTGCCGATGGCGGAGTCGTCCGGGACATGCGGCGGGTCCATCGCGAACGGGAACTGGGCACTGAGATAGACGGGGGCGCCGTAGCCCTGGAGCTGCCAGCAGCCGGGGACCTCGATGGTGGCGGGGGCTCCCGCCGGCACGCCGCGGGACGGGCTGTACGTGAAGGTCCAGGGTCCGGCCAGGTCGAGGACCGGAGCGTCGGACGCCACCCGTGCCCTGGGCGGGTCGGCTCCCAGCGGGGTGAGGGCCTCCAGCCACCGGGTGTCGCTCATCTGCTCTCCTCCGCGATGCGCACGTACGTGTCGGGGACCCCGACCTGTCCGCCCTTGAGCACGACCTGCATGCCGTCGAGGTCGCCTCCCCGTACCTCGACGAGGGGGAGGTTGCCCCACGGCGCTGCCAGGATCCGCAGCGACCGGGCGCCGAGCAGGCGCAGGACCTGCCCGCACGTGTCGCCGCCGGCGACGACGAGCCGGGCCACCGGACGCTGTGAGAGGACGGTCCGTACGACCGTCGCGAGACGCTCGCTCACCTCGCTCGACGAGACGCCTGCCTCCGCCGCCCCGCGTGCCGAGTAGGCGACGACGTGCGACCCGGACGCGTACGCGTCGGCCGCCTGGGCCGGACCGTCGGGGGCGAGGGCGCCGACCTCGGCCCAGCCGGCGTCCACGGCTGTACGGATCTGGCGCCACGACATGCCGGAGCAGCTGCCGGAGACGACGAGCACGGGGCCGTCCAGGCGAGGGGCAACCGTGGGGAGCGGTGCGGCCCGCCCGCCCGCCACGCGGCCGAGGCCGAGCGCGAACCCGCCCGAGCCGATGGCGAAGACGGGACGGGGAAGGCTCCAGGTCGCGGCACCCGCGACCGTGAGGTGCGCGTCGGTCAGCGCGTCGAGCACGACGACGTCGCCGGCTGCGGAGACCCGTGCCGCGACAGCCTCCGGCCCCTCGTCGTACGCGCGGAAGTCGACCCCGGCGACAGTGAGGGAGGTCTGGGCGGACAGGTGTCGCCGAAGGTCCGCCTCCGTCATGGGTGTGGTCGGGTGGTGCGACATCGTCGGCTGCCGGTCGAGGCGGTACACCTCGTCCCCTTCCCGGGCGAAGTGCGTCCCGAAGACCGTCCACCGGCCGAAGTCCGGCTGCGCGAGGAGGACGGGCACGGGCCGGGTTCCGAAGACCTCCCGCCCGATCTCGGCGGCGCGCCCCAGGCTCCCGATGGTCGGGGATGAGTCGGCGGTGGAGCACGCCTTGTACAGGACGACGTCGCAGCCGGCGGTGCGGAGCGCCTCGAGCACCGGCCGTACCTCGCCCTCCATGTCGGCGGTGGCCAGGGCTCGAGCCGTCCCGGCGACGCCGACGACGTCCGCCGACACCTCCTGCACTGCCGACGGATCCGTCACGAGCTCCCCGGTGAGGCCCGCTCGACGGAGCTGGAGCAGCGCGTCGACGGACCCCGTGAAGTCGTCGCCGTAGAAGCCGATCATGACTGCGCGGCGCCGGGTGCGCGGCCGGCGAACAGGTCGAGCGCGGCGGCGAGCTCGGGCACTCGTGCCGCCCGGTCCAGGAGCGGCTCTCCTGTCACCGCGGCGTCCCAGGCCTCGCGCATGCTCGTCACGCCGGCCGCGCTCCCCATCGGGTGCCCGTGGATGCCACCGCCGGCCATGACGAGGATGTCGGTCGTGCCGACGGCGGCGTACGTCTCGTGCGCGAGCGCTGCCGACTGGCCGCTCGACAGCACCGGGAGCGTCTCGTACCCACCGAACAGCGGCTCCCGGACGGCCGCGATCGAGCGGAGGACCTGCTCGTCGGACTCGTAGAACTTGTTGTGGATGCCGTTCGTGTGGAGGTGGTCGACGCCGGACAGGCGTGCGAGCTTCTGGAACGCGAGGAAGTCGATGCCGAGCTGTGGCGAGCGGGAGAACGCGCCGAACATCGTCCGGTGGCCGTGGATCGGCAGCTCGCACCGGCGGCGCAGGTGCTCGACGCCCGCGAGGCCGAGCGTGGCGACGCAGACCATGACCGCCGTGCCGCCCGCGTCGCGCACGAGGTCGTGGTTCGCCTCGAGGCGGGAGATGTCGTCGGTGATGTTGAACGCGTACATGGGCATCCGCCCGTGGCGGTCCGCGTACCGCGTGAGCACCGGCATGACCGCCCGCACACGCGCCTCGAGCGGGGCGTCGGGCGGGTTGCCGTTCAGCTCGTCGTCCTTGATGAAGTCGATGCCCGCCTCGGCGAGCTCGCTGACGAGGTCCGCGAGGTCCGTCACGGACAGGCCGATGGACGGCTTGACGATGGTGCCGAGGAGGGCGCCCGTCGGCCGTCCGGTCAGCTCCCGCGTGCCT